>CAZZYO010000055.1:0-24580 GCA_964658255.1 Candidatus Babeliales bacterium | reverse complement strand
CAGACGAAGGTACCTGGAGGATAGCCCGACCCGTCTCACCTGTCATTTGGCCGCCGACACGCAACGATGTTTGTTCGTTGCTCGGCGCCTGGTGCTGACCGGATGCCTGATCAAAGTTTCCGCTCGCGCTTGTCGGAGCGGTGACCGCAACCTGCGCTTGACCAAACACGCTTGATCCGGCAATTTGCACCGCGATCGGTATTGCCGGCATCAGCAAAGACGCAACCTGTGGCGGAGCAGCCTTTGCAGATTCCGCGCCACTTTCGCTTGTGCGCGTGATCGCCTGCTTCTTCTCGCCGGACTTCCCACTCAGCGCATCCTCGGACCTGGGCGAAACCGCAGACAGCGGTGTCTTCCGAGCAGAGGCTAATGTGGTCGCGAAGTCCGCGGTGCTGGTAGAAGGTGCCAACTCCTGCGCCGGGCGAGAGCCTGCAGTCGTGGCGAAGGGAGCATCAGCGGCTAGGAGTGAAGTGCGCACGCAACCATTAGAAGCAACTGCCTGGCCAAACTTCATGTCGCTTGCTCCTCCTTGGTCTTTGCGTGTAAGTTTTTTGTTCTGAACGTTTGCGAGCCTTAGAAGAGGCCTGGTAGGCAACCTGCGGGTCGTCACAGGCAAACCTTGCCGGGCACGTGCCCGGCAAACGATGCCTAGTGCCGCATCCGTCGACTGGCAAAGATGTCATCCAGGCTCTTCTGGTCCTGCCTTGCGCGAGCGTCGGCGTGGGTCGCCTGCTGTTCGTCCCGCATGGTACTTAGCAGCTCGCGCCCCTGGTGAGCGGTCTGGTAGGCGCGCAGCTGCTTCTCGCGCAGCAGCTCAAACTGCGCCAGGACGGCCTCACGTGCCTGCCGGTGTTCTTTGAGGAGTTGCACGAGCGCGTAGGAGCTGTGCAGCTGTGTCGCGGCGATGGGGTCGGCGAGCTCAGCCTGACGACGGAGGTGCACCTCAGCCACACGCTGATCGATACTGACGAGCTCGGCTTTTGTTTCTGCAATCTGGTTCAGGATCTGCGTGAGCAGACGCTCCTCGCGCTGCTCCTCAATCTCGCGGAGTCGCAGCACCGAGGCCAGTGGGAAGCGGAACGCCATACGCGCTCTTCTAGCCCTGCAGTCCGTGCAGGCGGGCGATCGTGGTCGCGTAAGGCTCGATCTCGCTCGCCCCTTGATGAAGAAAGTTCTGGATCGCCGGCAGGCCCTCGACCGCGCGATCGAGCACCGGGTCCGCGCCCTTCTGGTAGGCGCCGATGCGGATCAGATCCTCTGACCGCGCATAGGCAGCGAGAAGCAGGCGCACCGCCCGCGCCTTTGCCACGTGCTCCTTATCCGTGATGCTGGGCATCAGGCGGCTGAGGCTATCGAGTACGGAGATGGGCGGGTAGTGGTTGCGGAGCGCAAGGCTGCGATCGAGAATGATGTGCCCGTCCAGCAGCGAGCGCACTGTGTCAGCGACGGGATCCTGCTGATCGTCGCCCTCCATCAGCACCGTGTAGTAAGCGGTAATGGAGCCTCGCTTGAAGTTGCCGGCACGCTCGACCAGGCGCGCAAGCAAGTTAAGCACAGAGGGCGTGTAGCCTTTGGCGGTTGGCGGTTCGCCTGCAGCCAGGCCTATCTCGCGCTGCGCCATGGCAAAGCGGGTCAGCGAATCGACTACCAGCAGAACGTGCTTGCCGCTCTCGGCAAAGTGTTCTGCGATCGCCGTTGCGGAGAGCGCACAACGCAGACGCAGAAGAGGCGACTGGTCCGAAGTGGAAACAACGACGACAGAACGGCGACGACCTTCTTCGCCGATCACCTCCAGAAACTCCTGCACCTCGCGGCCGCGCTCGCCGACCAGTGCCATCACGATCAGGTCGGCCTGGGTGCCGCGGGCCATCATGCCGAGCAACGTGCTTTTGCCGACGCCAGAGCCGCCAAAAATGCCAAGCCGCTGCCCGCGTCCGCAGGTCACAAACGCATCAAGCGCGCGGATACCGCAGCTGAGCACCTGGCGGATCGGCTCGCGGTCAAGCGGCAGTGGGGCAGCAGCGTCGACCACTGCCGTGCGCCGGGCGCGAAACTCACCGGCTCCATCGATCGCGGTTCCTGTTGCATCGATGACGCGCCCGAGCAGTTCCGGCCCGACGCGAATCGACGGGTGCTTGCCGGAGGTCACGATGCGGTCCCCGTAGCGGATGCCGCGGGGGTTCTCAAGCGTCATTGAAAGCATGGTCGACCCGCGGAAGCCAACCACTTCTCCTGGGTACCCTTTACCGGCGCGCGTGAGGATCTCGCATGCATCGCCGACCGAGCAGTAGGGGCCCTCGGACTCGACCAGGTTGCCGATCACCTGCAGGACTCGCCCTGACCAGCGCACGCTGCCGCTCTGCTCGAGTTGATGGAAGAAAGGGGCGAGTGGCGTCGGCATTGGTACCTTCAGAACAGAAATCTGGGATCAGGGGCGCTGGGCAAGCACATCAAAGAACCCCTGCTCGACTTCCTTGAGTTGCGCGTCGAGCGAGAAGTTCGCGGTACCCAGCTCGGTTTCAAGCAGGCAGCCGCAAGGGCCAAGTTCCGCATCCTCGACGACAGCGATGGTGAGGTTCTGCGGGCCGGACTGGAAGTAGGTGCGCCACCGCGCAGCCTCCTCCGGCCTTACCCGGATAGAGACCGTCGATCCATCTTTCAACTGGCCAAGCGCGATGCGCACCAGGGCGGCTACCAGCATCGGTTCCACCTGGGCCTCCCGGTGGAGGATTTTGCCGGCAATCGAGAGAGCCAGCTGCACGATCTCCCGCTCGACCCGGGCAAAGTACTCGCCGCGCTCCCGGTCAAAGGCGCGCACCGTGGCGGCAATCTTCTCTGCCTCGGCTGCCAGGCGCGTCTCATACTCTTGGCGGAGCCGCTGCTCGGTCTGGTAGGTCGCCTCTGCCCGGGCCACCGACATGCGCGCTGCAATCGCTTCTTCTGTGAGCGTGATCCCGGCTCTCAGGCTGTCCGCCTCGTCCCCTTCCCTATCCGCGCTGCGTTCTACGCGCGGCAGGCTGGTGACGGACGAACCAGTCGAAGGATATTGAAAGACCGAGACTGGCACGGGAAAAACACTCGCGAACCCCTGGTTGCTAGAGGACATACTCGTCCGCTCCTTCGCTCTTCAGCGTCACCTTGCCTTCGGCTTCAAGTCGCCGCGCGACCGCGACCACCTCAAGCTGGGCGTTGGCTACATCCTTGCTGCGCACCGGCCCCAGCGACTCGGCATCTTCCTTCATCATCTCGATCGCGCGCGAGCTCATGGTCTGGTAGAAGTGGTTGCGCAGCTCCTCGTTTGCGCCCTTGAGTGCAAGCGTCAAGACCTTCTTATCGACAGCGCCGGTGACTTCGCGAATCTGTACCTCGGCGACACTGAGGAAATCCTCGAAGGTGAACATGAGGTTGCGAATACTGAGCGCGAGCTTTGACTCCTGCTTCTCGATCATCTCCAGGATTTCGCTTGAAGTCGTCGCGTCGATGTTGTTCAGCAGGTCAGCAACGCTTTGGAAGCCCGAGTAGGTCTTCTTTTTCTGCTCGCCGACTGAACGCAGCCGCCGGTTGAGCACGATCGAGACCTTCTCTGCCATCTCGGGCGAGAACTGGCGCAGGTTTGCGAGGCGCTTGACGGACTCGGCGCGCACCGCCTGCGGCAGGCACATCAAGAGCGCCGAGGCCTGGCGTGAGTCCAGGTGGCCAAGGATCAAAGCAACTGTTTGCGGATGCTCGCCTTCAAGAAAACGGGCCAGCTGTTTTGGGTCGATGCGCTGCAGCGATTCCACCCGCGAGCTGCTCAACTCGCTTGCCCGCAGCAGCCGCTGCACCATCTCGCGCGCGCCGGCTTCTCCGAATGCGGTGACGAGCAGCTTGGTCGCGAGGTCCTGGCCCCCACGCGAAATATGTTGCTGCGCTACGGTGAGGTGTTTGTACTCTTCTAACACCTGGACCGAGATCTCTTTCGGGACTGTGCCAAGGCGCGCTACCTCCTCGGCAATCCTCTGCAGGTCTTCATCCTCAAGGTTGCGGAAGATGGTAGCTGCTGCTTCGTCGCCCAGCACCGCGACCAGGATGGCCGCCTTGCGCACGCCGCTCATCGTCGAAATATCTGCGTTCACTGCTCTCCTCGCAGCCACACCTGCACGGCGCGCGTGCTGAGCGCGGGTTCGGTCTTTACGATCTGGGCCACCTGCTGCTTGAGCGCACCCACCCGGGCTGCATCGGCGGGGAGAGGTACAGGCGGCTCATCGATCGTCGTCTCGGGTAGCATGATCAGACTTCCCACGCCTTGCGGCAGTTCTTTGACCGCGCTCAACGCACGCGTCTGGATCGGCCGGATCATCAGCACGTACGCCAGCAGGAAGAGCACCAGCAGGGTCGCGTAGCGGATGATGGAGGAGTAGTCCGACACTCCCTTGCGCACCTTGTCAATGACCGTAGGCGCAGGGATGTCAGCCGCCGTCGGATGGTCAAAGGACATATCCTGCACGCTGATCACGTCTCCGCGCGCGGTGTCGAGCCCGATCGCTGCGGTAGCGATCTCTTCTATCTGCTTCAGCTCTTCCGGAGAGCGCTTCATCCGGGTCTCGATCCACTTGCCCTTGGCGCCCTGCTTGCGGTCGATGAAGTCGTCCACCACCAGCGCGGCCGAGATCCGCTTGATGCGGCCGGCTGGTTCGAGCGAGTGCCGCGTGAGTTTGTTGACGCCGTAGGTCGCATTCTCGGTCTTTGAACTCGCAGCACCGTCAGCGCCGGCTGCCGTGGTCGTTTGCACGGTCGCTTTCCCGGGTGTCGCGGTCGTGCCGCTCGCCGGCACATTGCTCGACGTTCCAGGTACGCCGCCCGCGCCTGCGCCTGGCCCGGTCTGTTCATCCGATCGCTGGATAGTGAGCGGCACGCTGACTGCAGGGTCGTACTTCTCCTGGCTCTCCTCGGTCGTGCCAGGGTCGTACTCAACGTTCACGCTTGCGCGCAGGTGGTCGGCGCCCACGATAGGAGCAAGCGTCGCCACCAGCCGCCGGGTGAGTTGCTGCTCTTCACCATCGGCTCCCGCGCTCTCGCCCGCTCCACCGCCGAGCGACTCGTTCGAGTCGGCGTCGATGATCGACACATCGGAGGGTTTAAGCCCGTCGACCGCGCCGGCGACCAGGCGCTGGATCGACACGGTCTCCTCGTGCGAGAGGCTGCCGCGGCTCAGCTTGAGCGCAACCGAGGCCTTGGCGCCGCGCTCGCGATCGATGAAGACCGAGTCTGACGCCATGACCAGGTGCACCCGCGCACTCTTGACGCCGCCAAGGGTGGTAATCGTCCGTTCAAGCTCGCCCTCGAGCGCGCGCTGGTAGTTCACTTTTTCATCGAACTCAGTCTGGCCCCAGCTCACCTTGTCGAAGATCTCGAAGCCCATCCGGCCCGAGTGCGGGCTCTGCCCGGAGGCAAGCTCCATGCGCGCCGCGTCGACCTGGTCGGCCGGCACGCTCAGGCTCTTGCCGTCGGGACTGAGCTTGGAGGGTATCCTCTTCGCTGCCAGTTCAGCCGAGAGCGCCTGCGCGTCCGCGGACTCGAGCCCCGTCATCACCAGCTTGTAATCGGGGGTAAGCATCAACTGGGCAAACAGCGTGATCAGACCTACCGTGAGCGCAGCGCCCACGCCCAGAAGCAGGCGCTGGTTCTGCGTGCGCGTCGCCCAGAAGTGCCTGACCCGCGCCCAAGTTGTGTTTGCTGCCGCCATAGTTGAAGTGACTCGTGTCTTCGGCTTGGAACGGTGGTGGAAGATGGATGCCTGGCGAACTCAGCGGCCAGCCATCTTGTTTGCACGGCAGGCAGGAAGCAGCACAGCACGTTCGGCCCACGGATGGCGGCGCTCTGTCACAAGGACACGTGGCGCAGCGCTCACGCATGGCCGCCCGGAAGAGCGGTGAAATGGCAAGGCTAGAACTGCATCTTCTCGATGTCCTGATAGGCGCTCACAATCTTGTTCCGCACCTGCATCATCAGCTGGAAGGCTACGTCCGCCTTCTCAACCGAGATCATCACCTTGCTCATGTCGGCATTGCCGCCGCCTGCAAGCAACGTGCTCACCTGGTTGTCAGCTGAGCCCTGCAGGCTGGTGACCTGGTTCAAGGCGTTCTTCAGCACATCGCCGAAGCCTGCGCCTGACCCCGCCGGCTCACCCAGCGTGAGCGGCTGGACTGCGGAGGAGACAGCGGGAACGATCCCGGTAAGACTCATGCTCATACTCGTGGTTCCTCTCAAGCGCCTAGCGCCGGGTTAGCTCTTCAGGATGTCGATCGACTGCTGGATGATTGACTTCGACGCGGCAACAGCCGACGCGTTCAGCTGGTAGGCCCGCACCGAACCCATCAGGTCAACCATCTCCTGCACCGGGTTGATGGCCGGATAGGCCACGTACCCGTCCTTGTTTGAGTCGGGATGACCTGGCTCGTAGCGCATCACGGGCGGGGCCGGATCGTCTACAACGGCGGACAAACGCACGCCGCCGGGGGTCTTCCCAGGCAGGTGGCTGCTCAGGCTTGCGAAAGAAAGCCGGAAGGCAGAGGATCCGGGCGAGGAGAAGACCACCTGCTTGCGCTGGAAGGGTCCGCCCTTGTCGGTGCGGGTCGTATCGGCGTTGGCCATGTTGGTGGCGATCACCTCGGAGCGCTGCCGCTCGGCTGCGAGAGCTGAGCCCGAAATTGCGAGTGCGTCAAATGGTCCCATGATTAGTTGCCTCCGTTGATCGCTTGCAGGAGTTCATGAAAGTGAGATTTCACCAGCTGCACGCCCATCTGGTACTGCAACTGGGACTGGGCCAGCAGCAGGCTCTCGCGGTCGAGATTCACATTGTTGCCGTCCGGACGTTCGAGCAGCCCCTGTACCTGGTTTACGACCGGCTGCAGCGCGACCTCTGCCCCCGTGTCATCCTGCATGCTTGCTCGCGCCATCTCATGCTCAAAGTTCAGGTCGCGAGTGCGGTAGCCGGGCGTGTCGACGTTGGCCATGTTTGAAGCGATGGTCTGCTCGCGAGCGGTCGAGAGCTCGAGGAAGTGTTCAAGAGAAGAAGGCACAAGCGCGCTTGTCGCCATGTTATGCGTACCTCCGGGGCGGTAGCCCGTATTCGCGAATCCTGTTGCGCATGGTGCGCACGCTGATGCCGAGCATCTCGGCGGCCTGCGTACGGTTACCCTGGGTCATGGCCAGCGTGTGTTCAAGATGCACCCGCTCCAGCTGCCGAATAGGCGCGCCGACCGGCACCGGAGCTCCGCGGAGAGACGCGCCCGCGGCAGACTGGCTGGGCTCAACTACGGCCGGCCGGGCACCCTGGAACTCTTGGTCAAAGCAGCCTGCATCCAGCTCAAGGCCGCTGTGGAGTGAAAGCACCCGGCGCATAAAGTTGCCAAGCTCCCGCACGTTGCCAGGCCAGCAATGGCCTGCAAGCCGCTCCAGGAAGCAGGCGCTCAGTTCCGGGGTGGGCCGGCGCAGCTTGGCTGAAAACTTCTCGGCAAAGTACCGGGCCAGCACCGGGATGTCTCCAGCACGCTCCCGCAGCGGCGGCAGCGCCAGAGGAATGACGTTTAAGCGGTAGTAGAGGTCAGAGCGAAACTTGCCCTGCTCGACCATCTGGCCCAGCATCACGTTGGTCGTCGCAATCACGCGGATGTCGACCTTGATGGAGCGGGTCTCGCCCAGGCGTTCGAACTCCCGCTCCTGCAGTGCACGCAGGAGCTTCGGCTGCAGGTGCAGCGGCATTTCCCCAATCTCGTCGAGCAGCAGCGTGCCGCCGTTGGCCATTTCGAACTTGCCTGCCTTGGGAGCCGTCGCGCCGGTAAATGCTCCCCGTGCGTGCCCGAAGAGTTCGCTCTCCAGCAGGTGCTCTGGAACAGCTGCGCAGTTGATCGCGACAAACGGTTTGCGGCTGCGGTCGCTCGCGTCATGAATAAACCGTGCCAGCAACTCCTTTCCGGTGCCGCTCTCTGCCTCGACCAGCACGTCCGCGTCGGTCGATGCGGCGGCACGTGCCCGCTCGACCGCCCGCAGCAGGGCCGGCGCGCTGCCGACGATATTGCTCGTCGCCGGGTGGGTGCCCGAACTCGCCTCCGGCGCCGGCAGCGCGCGATGCATCGCCCGCTCGGCGCGCTCCTCCAGCTGCTCAAAAGAGATCGGCTTGGTCATGTAATCAAACGCCCCTGAGCGCATCGCGCGCACCGCATCCGGCACGGTGCCGAAAGCCGTCAGCAGGATCACCGCCGTCGAAGGAGCAAGCCGCCGCGCCGACCGCATCACCTCCAGGCCATCGCCGTCCGGCATGCGGATGTCGGAGACGACGAGTTGGAAGCTGCGCCGCTCGAGCGCGTCGGTTGCGCCCTGGACCCCGCTCGCCGTCTCGACCTCCCAGCCACGGCGCAGGAAGTTTGCCTCAAGCGCGGCGCGAATACCAGGCTCGTCATCAACAACCAGGACAGAAGAAGTCGGGTTCATAGGGTAGGTAGCTCCACAAGAAAGGTTGCGCCGCGACCAGGCTCGCTCACGACGCGGAGGGTGCCCTCGTGCTGGCGTACGATCTGGCTGCAGACTGCGAGCCCCAGCCCTGAGCTGTCGCCGCCGCCGCTGAAGCCGGCGCGGAAGATCTCCGAGAGATGTTCGGGCGCAATGCCGCAGCCTGTGTCGGTGACGCTGACTTCAGCACGGGGAGCACCCGTGAGGCTGCGGACCGTCACTTGAATGCGCCCGCGCTGCGGCGTATGGCGGACAGCGTTGCTGACCAGGTTGAGCACCAGCTGTTGCAGGGCGCTCGCGTTGCCAAGCACCAACCTGGGGCTCGCGCTGGCGCTGGTGTTCAGGGTTGGTTCCAAGGCTGGTTCCAAGGCAAGAGCGAGCTCAATGCCGGCTTGTTCGGTGATGGGGCGCACAAACTCCACGCTGCTTGCAATGGCCTCGTTGAGAGCGAGCGGCGCGAGCGACGGGAATCCTGCTCCGTGAAAGCTGAGGACATTGTTGACCGTCCCCGAGAGCGAGCGAATGCCTGCCCGCATGTGAGCGATCCACTGCTGCTCGGCGCCTGCGCCCTGCGCAAGGCAGGAGCTACCCGCAAGCAGGCCCGCAAACAATTCGAGCGAAGCAAGGGGATTTCTAATTTCATGAGCGAGCATTGCCGCCACCTCTGCAAGCGCTGTGGCTCGCCGCCCGCGCTCCCGCTCCTGCTCCGCCTGCTTGTGCGCCGTCACGTCACGGAGGATCAGGATGGTCTGCGACCAGCGGCCCCGCCGCCCATGCTCGCGCGCGCCGTTCCCGCGCCCATTGGTGCAGCCAGCCTCGGCACCCGCGCGTGCGTACAGGCGGCGGTTGCGCACCTCAATCCAGCGCTTGCCCGCTGTACCGGGTAGAGAAAACTCCTGCTCGCCTTCCTGCACGCGGTCATCACAGACCAGCGACCCGAGGTCAATGCCGATTCGTGCCGAGATCGCGCCAAGGCTTGCTGCATGCGCGTAGGCAGGCTCCAGCTCCAGCAGGCGCATGCCCTCGGGATTGATCATGGAGAGCGCGCCATCGCGCTCGAGGACCAGGACTCCGCATGGCATCGAGTCCACGATTCCCTGGAGCGCCAGGCGCATCCGCTGATTTTCCGCCAGGCTGGCATTGAGGGCCGTGTTGCGTTCGGCAAGCTCTACACCGAGCTGCGCCACCTGCTCCTGCAGTTCGCTATAGGAAGCCTCAAGCCGCGCCGCTGCCGCAATGAACTCAGAGAAAGCGTCGGCAAGCATGCTTGCCTCGGCAGGCACCGGGCCGGCAAACAGTGCCCGAGGCTCCGGTACATTTCTTGGTGCTAGATGAGAAGTAGGCAGCATCTGCCTATCACCTATGCACGACACGTTCCAATGGAGGGTGCGCGGGCACTGCATAGACGCTCCACGTTACTTTCGATTTCCGGCGCTCCCGGTTTCTGGCACTGCGATTGTCGTGCTCGCCCTCGCTTTTTCGGGCGCCCCGCTTTCGGTCTCCGGCGTAACGATCGGTAGCAGGACTCTGGCACGGAATGGCACGGCAGCAAACTCGAGCGCAACACCCTGGGAGGTCAGTCCGACACGCGCGGAAGCGATCAGCAGCTGCCCGTGTTCGGAAGGGGGCTTGAGCGCAGACGCGGACACACCCTGATCATGCGCCGGTTCAACCTTACCCCCAGGGGTAGACGCGCCCAGCTGCCAGGGTTCGGCCGATCCGTCGACCGCAACCGCCTCTGCTTCTATCAATAGCTCGACCTCGAGAAGACTCTGACGCACCTGGCAGAGAAGGTCGGCCCCGGCTACGCACTCCCGAGCTGCTGCAAGGATCTGGCTGAGCGCCGTACGAGTGCGCGCTGCATCGACCTGCAGACAGGGCATCGCCGCGACGTCGGCGATCTCTTTGGTTTGCGGGAGAGCCGCGCGCCCACTTGCAACAGGCATGAACAGCTGCACCCGGAGGCGCGTCTCCGAGCCGGCAAAGACTACCTCGGCGTCTTCGACCAGCGCTGCAGCCAGGTCAGCCAGTGGAGTTGCCGAGATCTTTGCCGGCGCGCTCTCAAGATGCAGCAACTGCTGCAGGAGGCGGAAGAGCGAGCACAGAGTCTCAAGCTCACTTGCGGCAGCGTCGAGCAGCGGGTCTTCGGCCCCAGCCGACGCGTTGCGCGCGAGCGCAAGATAGAGCCGCGACTGCAGCAGGGTGAGCGGCTGGGCTGCGGCGTGCATGCCTGTGAGCAGCCCTTCGTAAAGCTCGGCCCGAGAAGAGCCGTGGCCCCTGGTGCCTCGCATGGGCAGCTAACCGTTGCGCAGCACGTAACCGACGCCACGCACCGTCTGGATCAGCTTTTCCTCGCCCTCACCATCAATCTTGTCGCGCAGGTACTTCATGTACACGTCGACAATGTTCGTGTTCGTCTCCAGCGGCATCTTCCATATGTCCTGCATCAGCGTGGCGCGCGAGATTGCCTTTCCGGCATGCTCCATCAGGTACTCGAGCACCGTGAACTCGCGCGGCGTCAGATGGATCTGCCTGCCGTTTCGCACCACCCTGTATTCACTTCGGTCCAGCACAAGGCCGGTCGCCCGCTCCGCTCCAGCGCTGGCAGGGATGGCGCGCCGAAGCAGCACTCGCACCCGCGCCATCAGTTCCAGCAGCGAGAACGGTTTGAGCAGGCAATCGTCGGCACCGTGATCAAGCGCCTTGACCATATCCTCGGTGCGGCTCCTGCCTGTGAGCACCAGCACGGGCAGGGCGGGCTGCGTGGTCCGCAGCAACTGCAGCAACGTGAGTCCATCCATCTTCGGCAGGTTCAGATCGAGCATGACAAGCGCATGCTCGCCGGACTCGAGCGCACGCGCGGCCGACTCGCCATCGTGCACCAGGTCGACTGCAAACGACTCCGCGGTGAGGCCGCTGGCAAGCAATCGCGCAAGCGGCGCATCATCCTCAACCACCAGGATGCGTTTGGCCTTTGCGACGGCGATGGACGCAGGAAGCGCATGATGCGAACGGCCTTGGACATCTCCAGGCAGGCGTGGTCCCAAGCCGCCAGCAGTATTGCCTGGTGGTCCGTGCATGATGGCCTCCGTCAGGGTTGGTTCCTCGACTATAGAAGGAGAGTGCAGGCGGGAGACAAAGGAAAGCCAGGGCGCGGTACTAACGTTTTCCTCATGTTTCTCACCAGGCGCTTGGGAGGTGGCTCGACTGATTTCGCATGCCGGCATACCCACACTGCAGGGTAAGGCGCTGTGCTGCAGGAACGCTGTGGTGCTGGCGTGTGCCACGCGTGACGTTCGTCATGAAGGCAGGTTAGAGCTTTGCACGCAGCAGCCGATAGGACCCTTATGCGTGATCTCCTTTACCGCCTTCCTCGTCATATGGCTGACTTCCCAGTGGACATTATCGTCGGCGAAATTGCCATCCTCGGCGTCTGCAAGGACATCAGCGATCATGGCATGCGCGGCGAGTTTCGGCACCGGCTGCCGCTCGACACCGAGGGCTTGATCCGGCTGAACCCTCCCATGCTTAGCATGGAGTTGAAAGGCATTTTGGTGCATGCCACGCAGACACAGATGTCCTTTGAGTTCAAGTTTCAGTCAGAGGCAGAACGCAGGAAGCTTGCCGATTTTGCGCGCGCTGTATGCCTGGTCGGCTCCTCATTCAAAACGGCTGCTCCTCAACCGAGAGGCCTGCGCTACCTGCAGCAGGCAAGCGATCGACGCCCGCGGTAAGGCTACATCCTTGCTATTGACACACACTTCTGACGGGGCGAGCGGTCACTGGTCCGCGTAAGCGCCGCTGTTGAGACGGCGGCTTGAAAAGCGGCACCCCGCAGAGTTCGGGCCCGACGAGCCCCGGGCCCAACCAGCACAGGACCAGGTCATTCTGGAGGAGGGTCCTTCACCGCTGGACCAGCAGCAGAGGGCTTGATGCCGGATGTGGAAGTCGGCTGGGCGGCTTGCTTCGGCTCCTGCGCCGCGCCGGCGGCCGCCTCATCTTTTTTTGGCGCTTCGATAGCCTTCTTTGGTGCTGGATCAGCGCCAGCTTTGCCTTCGTTCGCCGCTCCCGCCTTGGCTTCGCCCTCACCTTTGCCAGCCGCTGCTACGTCGTTTTTCATGCCAGGCGCGCCGACACTCTCCATGTACTGCACGATGAGCGAGATGCGCCGGTTCGAAGCGTCGAATGGCTGGTCAGGCTTGCGCAGCCTCTGGTCCGCAAATCCTCGCACCTGCGAGATCTGGTCAGCACGCACGCCGTTGGCCTGCATCAAGCGACGCGCCACGTTGGCCCGGTCTGCTGAAAGCTCCCAGTTACCGTAGGTTGTTTCCTTGGCGTACGGCTGCGCGTCCGTGTGGCCTTCGACCGAGATCTTGTTCGGGATGGCACCCATCTGCACGGCCAGCAGCTTGAGCAGTTCAACCAGTATCGGCGTAGGCTGAGCGCTTCCGGTTTCAAAGAAGGTTCCCTTCTTATCCTCCATCAACTCGATACGCAAACCTTCATCGGTGATCGTAATGTCGATCTGGCCTTTCAGCTTTTGCAGATCACTTACCTTGTGAATTGACTGCAGCAGAGCTTCTTTAAGCTTGGCGAGGTCTTCCTTCCTAAGCGGCAGATTATCTGCGACGCCCTGCTTGATGGAGCCGTGCTTGGTCGCCGTGCCCTTGGGATCGTTGAAGTAGCCGGCGATCTGCTCCTGGGTCGCCTTGGAACTGCTGCTCATCAGCCACAGAACAATAAACAGCGCCATCATCGCCGTCACAAAGTCGGCGTACGCGACCTTCCAGGCGCCGCCATGGTGGCCGGCATGCCCGCCTTTTTTCTTGATCACGATAATCGGCGCGATCGGTGGTTGTTCCGTGGCCAAGAGCTCTCCTTACCTCATCCTGCTCGCACAAACGCGGCCTGCTGAACGTAAAAGCCGCACGGCTCCAGGCTGCCGGCCCATAGGGCGAGCGCCGGCACTGCGACACGCAGTCGGAGCTATGCCGCGGCTGCTTCGCCGCCCTTATCGCGACAGGCTTTTTCTACCTCGGTAAAGCTTGGCCGTACGTGACCCGGAATGGCGCGCCGCGCCATCTCAACTGCGAGGATCGGAGATGTGCCCTTGATGAAGCCGATCATCAGGACGCGAAGCACGTGGTAGTACATCTGCTCCTCGTCGCTCTTCTTGGTCATGTTCGCAGCCAGCGGCCCCAGCATGCCGTAGCACATCAGAATGCCCAGGAAAGTGCCGACCAGGGCTGCTGCGACCTTGTGGCCGATCTCCTCCGGCGGTCCGCCGAGTGAGCCCATGGTGATCACGATGCCCAGCACAGCAGCGACGATGCCGAGCCCTGGCAACGCATCCGCAACGGTGTTCAGCGCCGCGGTTGGCTGGCCTGCGCTATGGTGATGGACCTCCATGTCCAACTCCATCATCTGGTCTATATCAAAGGGCAGCACGCCCCCGGTAATCGACATACGCATGGTGTCGCACACAAAGTCACGCACATGGTGGTCCTTGATGAAGGCCGGATACTTGGCGAAAAGCGGGCTCTTGTCCGGTCCTTCCACGTCGCTCTCGATCGAAACCATGCCTTCTTTTCGCGCCTTGGTGTAAAGCGAGAACATCATCTTGAGGGTGTCGATATAGCGCTGCTTGGTGAACTTCGATCCACCCAGCACGCCGATCAGGTTCGACATCACGCCCTTGAGGATGTGGATCGGATTGGCAACGAGCATGGTCCCAAGCGCCGCGCCTCCTATGGTGACAAGCTCGGCCGGCTGAACCAGCACCGCCAGCTTGCCCTTCTCCATCAGAAAGCCGCCGATAACGGCGCCGAAGACGACAATTAAACCGACAATCGAGATCATGTGTGTTCCCTGGTACCGCAACCCTCAGGCGAGCCTGGAAGAGCCGGCGCAGAACCGCACGCGCAGCTGCGCGCCTGTTCCGTGCCGCTGTTTTATCTCCCGAGACCATTACCATGGCAGAGGACGCACGAGCCCGCAAGCTTACTAAAGGCAGGTATGATCCGCATCACAGATATGCTTTCCATGGATTAGTCGAAGTTATCTGCCTTGCCGGCTCCTCGCATCAGCCCAAGCACCGCGGCCATGAATAGCAGCACGAGCAGGAGCCAGCCTGCACCGGTTCCACAATGGGCAAAGAACTCGCCTCGCCATCCAACGATTCTGTTCCACACACCGGGCGCACCCGGCGCCGCGACCAGCAGCAGCATGCCGGGTTTCCTGTTGTGACATCGGTCCGTTCTCCCCGGGTACGCACAGGTCGCGAACTCGCCTACGTGCCTTATCTCGATGTCTTCTTTGAACTGGATGAGCTTTGCGACGGCCATGCTCCTGCCCGCTTTAATCTCTCAATTTTATCGACCACCCCGCAGGTGACGTAAGTACGAAAGAAGTGGGGATAGCTGGTGCACAGTCGGGATTTGTCCGATAGCGTGAGAGTCTGATGAGTATCTCCGGGACTTCGCTGTTGCGTCAGGAAGATCGAAACGCTATTGGTGTGCTCCTGGTGAGCCCGGATACGGGCTTCCGCCAGCAGCTGCGTGAGCGGCTCCAGGCGCCTCGCTGGTCAGCTGTCGAGGCAGGCAGCGGCGCTGATGCGCTCGAGCAGCTACATGTGCAGCAAATAGATGTGCTTCTGCTTGACCCGCTTCTGCCGGACTTGGTCGCTGACGAGTTCAGCGCAATGGTCCGCGACCGTTTCCCGCATATAGAAGTGTTGACCATGAATACGCATACCGGCCAGGTGCTGGTTGGAAGTGCTTCGCCAACCGCGCTTGCCTCGCAGCTTACTGAGGTACTGTATCGCCGCGACAACTCGGGGCACGCCGGATCTACGCCCGCTATACCGGTGCATCGTTTGCGCGAGGTCTCCTCGACCAGGCACGGGCTGCGCGGCATGGTCGGCAGCTCCGACGCCATGCAGCGCGTCTTCCAGGTGACGCAGATGGTCGCCCCGACTGACACCACCGTGCTCATCACCGGCGAAAGCGGCACCGGCAAGGACTTGATCGCGCAGGCCATCCACATGATCAGCCCACGGCAGAAATATCCGTTCGTGGTGGTCAATTGCGCAGCCATCCCTGAAGCGCTGCTCGAGGCCGAACTCTTCGGCTATGCCAAGGGTGCATTTACCGGCGCGCTTCAATCCCGCATTGGCCGCATCCATGCCGCGCATGGGGGCACGTTGTTCCTGGACGAGATCGGCGACATGCCGCTCTCGCTGCAAAGCAAAATCCTGCGCTTCCTTGAGCAGGGCGAGGTCCAGCGCCTGGGCGGCAACGACAATCTGAAGGTTGACGTGCGCGTGGTGGCCGCGACCAATGCCGGGCTCAAGCAGATGACCCAGCAGAAGCTCTTTCGGGAGGACCTCTACTATCGTCTGGCTGTCTTCCCGATCGAACTGCCGCCTCTGCGCGATCGCATGAGCGACCTGGCGCAGCTCGGCCACACCTTCACGGCCAAGTTCTCACCCGGCGCGACGCTGACGGCTGACGCCCTCGCGAGCCTGCATAACCACTCCTGGCCCGGCAATGTGCGGGAGTTGCGCAATGTAATTGAGCGAGCAAGCATTCTTGCCGGACAGGGGAACGATATTACTGCGCGCTTCATCGTGCTCTAGGGGGCAGCAACTCGGTCACTGGTAGCGAGTTGCATGGCACCAAAGATGATCAAGATTAAGTGACCTTCACATTGACCCTCACCAGCCACGGGCAAGTGGCCGTGGCTCACGGCGCGGGTGCTTCGGCTGCGGGGTTTTCGCCAATTTGGTGAAGGAACAACGCCACAGCGTCCCCGGCAGGTGGATGGCCGACGCGAAGGTCATTGTGGTGTGCTCCGGGTACCTCCACAAATCTTTTCTGCCTGGCTGGTGAGGCCGCAAATACCTCTCGCCCTTGTGCAATGGGGACGACATCATCCTCCGCGCCTTGCACCACGAGCAGTGGGCTCGGAACCTTCGCAATCTCTCTCACGTTTTCATAGATGGGCTGCACCGCGGCATCGATGGTCACCTTGGCAAGGCCACGCGCCAATCGGGGCACATCGTGCTGCGAGGACCACGCAGCCATCTCGTCTGCGCTCGCCGGCGGTGCCTGCAGAATCAATCCCGCAACACTTCGCTCAGCCGCGACATGCACGGCCAGTCCGGTGCCAAGCGACCATCCATACGCAACGATCCTGGGCGGAGAGAAAGCAGTACCAGGACCCTGCATAGCAAGGTGGTCATGAACGAAGTCGTACTCTTCCAGGGCGACATCACGCGTGGCTTTCACGCTTACCCGACCGGTACTGAAGCCGTAGCCCGGGAAGTCGAAACAGACTGCGTTCACGTGAAGGCTATCCCGCAGCCAGGCGAGGCGCGCCTCCTCATGCGCAAGGTCTTCGTTGCTCCCGTAAAAGAAAAGCACAAACGGCTGAGCGGCCACGGAGTTGCTACCCTCGACCTGCTTGGCGCGATAGAGCCATCCGCGCATATGGCTCCCATCCCTGGCCGTAAATTCCACCGCTTCCCGCACTGCCGGTGTCTGGCTCATCCAGACCGTCATAGCCGGAGCCTTCGGTGGCTGAAGCACACTCGTGTCGTGCAACACGTAGCTGATGGCGGCAGCGAGCAAAAGCGTCAACATGCATGACTCCCTGAAAGTGGGCCGAGCCGCGGAGTGGCGAGTCGCCTGGCAGGCCTTACGACAGACCAGTAGCACCGATCATGCGTGTGACCGCTGACGCGACTCCAGATTTGACCCCCGATGTGATCCCTGATGTGATCCGTGACGTGATCCCTGAGGTGATCCCTAGATACGTTCGCGCAAAGTCCCAGGTTCCGCACCTGATGAAAAGTCGCGGATCGTTGCTGCCAGAGTGAGGAATCTGGACGCGATCTGCCTGCGCTAACCCTGCGCGTAGCTGTTGACTCAGAACGCCTGCGGAAGCGCCTGCGCCAGCTCTTCCATCGCGGCCAGGACGTGCTCGGCACCGGCCTCGCGCAATCGCTCAGCATGCCCAGGCGGGCAGTGGCTGCCACCGGTAAAGCCGAAGACACGCATGCCCGCTGCGACCGCCGCGCGCACGCCGGGCAAGCTGTCTTCAACCACCAGGCAGCGATTCACGGGAGTGCGCATCAGGCCCGCGGCGTAGACAAAAACGTCCGGCGCGGGCTTGCCGTGGGCAACATACGCGGCGCTCACAATGTTGGCCTTCGGCCCCGGGTCCGGGCTGCCGGGCTCTTCCGGCTCGAGCGCAAAGTAGGTGTACAGGCCAACGAAACTGAGCCCGAGCTTGAGTTTTTGCGGCCCGCTACTCGAGGCGACGCACACCGGGAGCTGCAGGCGGGCCAGCGTCGCCGCGACGCCGGGGATGGCCTGTAGCTCGCTCGTGAACGCGGCATGGATGCGCGCAGACATGGCCTCTCGGTAGGACTTTGGCACGGGTTGCCCCCAGTCCGCTGCAATGTGCGCCAGGATCTCGCGCTCCGGCCGCCCCGCGTAACGCTCGACCACCTGCCTGGGCGAGATGGGGTAGCCGAGGCGAGTCAACTCCTCGCTTACCAGCGTGCAGACCAGCATCTCGCTGTCGATCAGCACGCCGTCGCAATCAAAAATAATCGTTTCAGTCGGCTGCATCTCTCCCGATTGTCGCTCATGTCGGCACGAAGGCACGCTGCAGACACGAGACGGTAGGCGCGCGGTACACTTGTCCGGCAAACGTTTGCTCCCATGCGGACAAACCAGAGCACCTGGAGGCAAGCCCGTTGGAACCGCTCGAAAGCTCCACCCTGCCCTCAACCGCAAACCTGACTCTTGACCAACTGAATGACGTAAGCCGAGGCGCGCGCCCAGCCGAAATCGACGAGAAGCACACCCGGGTCGCCGTCCTGATGGAGCGCGAGAACCTTGCCGCCCTGCTGCTCCGCCGGCATGAGAATATCGCCTGGTTGACGGCGGGGCAGGTAGAGGCGCGCGTGCTGATCCCGGGCGAGACCGCGGTCTGCTCCCTGCTGCTGCTGCGCGATGGCCGCCGCTTCTATCTGGCGCCCGAAAACGAAGCGCCGCGCCTGGCCGCAGAAGAGTTCACCGCGCTCGGCTATGAGCCGCTGCTCTCTCCCTGGTATGCCGACGGCACGGCTGGCGAGGTCGCACGCCTGGTTGGGGCTGGCCGCACCGGCTCTGACAGCGCCGGGCCGTATGTGCCAGTCGACCTGACCACGCTCCGCGCGCCCCTCACCGAGCCTGAGATCCACCGCCTGCGCTGGCTCGCCGCGACAACAGCAAGCGTTGTTGAGGGCGTGCTTACCGCCCTTGAGCCAGGTGATAGCGAGTACGACATCGAAGGCGTAGTCGCGCGCCTGCTGTTCTCGCAGGGCATCCTGCCCTCGGTGCTGCTCATGGCGGTGGACCAGCGCATCCTGGCCTACAAGCACGCGGTGGCCCGCGGGGCTTCGCTCAAGCGCTTTGGCATGATCAACCTGTGCACCCGCAAGTGGGGACTGACCACGTCTATCACCCGCTTTATGCACTTCGGACCGGTACCTGCCGAGCTCGCGCGGGGGTTTGAAGTAGCAGCGCAGGTGAACGCGGCCCTGCTGCACGCAACCACCGAAGGCACGACCGGCGCAGACCTGTTTGCCGCGGCTCGCAATGCCTACGCTGCCCAGGGCTATCCAGGCGAAGAGCAGAAGCACCACCAGGGCGGGCCCGCAGGCTACCAGGAGCGGGAGTGGGTCGCCACACCGGACGGCAGGCAGGTGCTCACCTTGCCCCAGGCCTTTGCCTGGAACCCGAGCTGCCGAGGCGGCAAGGTCGAAGACACGGTGCTTGTCACATCAGAGGGCGCAGAGGTGCTCACCGTGACGCCTGAGCTACCTGTTGTTGAAACGGAGCTGGGTGGCGTTACGTATCGGTCCACGGGAGTGTTAGTGGTCGAGTGAGGAAGACCGCTCTCACTCCAGGAGGCTTAGCGCTGCAAAGCGAAGGTTGCATGTCATCCTGAACGAAGCGAAGGACCTGCGGTTGACTTTGCTTCCGGCCCACGCCACACACACGGTTACAACAGAAAGGCTCTTCACTGATGACCTTGTCTTCTCGCCTCGCTCGCCCGCTCGCCCTCGGACTCTTGGCCAGCCTCCTGCTTGCGCCGCTGGCTCTCCGCGCCCAGGCGACCAATTACCCCGAGGCCGCGCCCGTGCTGCTCGGCGCAGCCTGGTACCCCGAGCAGTGGCCTGAGTCGCAATGGGAGCCGGACCTCGCGAAGATGGAAGCCGCGCACATCCACCTTGTCCGCGTGGGCGAGTTTGCCTGGAGCACCATGGAGCCCGCAGAGGGCGACTACCGCTGGGACTGGCTTGACCATGCGATCAGTGCCGCGGCGAAGCACCACATTGTGGTCGTCCTCGGTACCCCGAGCGCCGCGCCGCCTGCCTGGCTGACAACCAAGTACCCTGAGACGCTGCGCATCGATGAGCACGGCGTGCGTGATGAACACGGGAACCGCCAGCAGTTCTCCTTTGCCTCGACCAAGTACCGCGAGCTGGCCCGCGACATCACCGAGCGCATGGCCAAGCGTTACGGGCACAATCCCAACGTCGTCGGCTGGCAGATTGATAACGAGCTTGCCGCTGATTCCTTTGACCCCGAAGCGCGGCGCCAGTGGCATGCCTGGCTGAAGCAGAAGTACGGCACCACGGAGAACCTGAACGCCCGGTGGACGACCGCCTACTGGTCCGAGACTTATGACAATTTTGACGAGGTGCCTGCCCGCCCCAGGGGAGAAAACCCGGGCCTGCTGCTGGACTGGAAGCACTTCGTTACGGACACCTGGGTCAGCTACACCGAGAACCAGACCAGCGCCATCCGTCCCAGCGCGGACAAGCGGCAGTTCATCACAACCAACACCATGGGGTGGTTTGACGGCTTTGACGCCTACAAGGAGCACAAGCCGCTCGACATTGCCGCGTGGGATGACTACATCGCTGCCGACGTCTTTGACTGGGCCGACAACGCCGCGCGCCACGACCTGACCCGCGGCTACAAGCAGAAGAACTTCTGGGTGATGGAGACCGAGCCTGCCTTCGTCAACTGGCGGCACATCAACACTGCGTTGAACAAGGGCCAGGTGCGCGAAATGGCCTGGCAGGCGATCGGACACGGCGCCGATGCGGTCGAGTACTGGCAGTGGCGCTCGGACCTGAACGGGCAGGAGGAGTACCACGGCGTGCTCCTCGGAGCGAATGGCGAGCCTGCGCCGGTGTATGCCGAAGTCCAGCAGATTGGGGTGGAGTTTGAACGCGCGGGCAAGGCGCTCGCCGGAACCGAACCGCGCTCGCAGGTAGCGCTGATCAATGACTTTGACAGCCGCTGGGCAATCGACTTCCAGCGCTTTAACCAGGACTTCAGCCCGGTTGCGGAGATGGTCGCGTTTTACCGTCCGCTGCGCGAACAGGCGCAGGGGGTGGACATCGTCTCTGCTGACGCTGATCTGTCGAAGTACAAGGTCGTGGTCGCGCCCGGGCTCAACGTGCTGTCGCAGGCTACGGGTGACAGGCTGATCGCGTACGTGCGCGGCGGCGGCCACCTGCTGCTTGGACCGCGCTCAGGGATGAAGAACGAGTTCAACGGGCTGAATGTTCAGCAGCAGCCCGGGCCACTGGCTGACCTGCTCGGCGCGCACGTGAGCCAGTTCTACGCGATCGATCAGAATATCCCGGTCTCGGCAGACGGCGCGCCAGGCACGGCGAACCAGTGGGCGGAGTCGATCAGCGTAAGCTCGCCTGAGACCAGCGTGTTCGGAACATACGGCGCGAGCAATGGCTGGCTCGACGGACAGCCGCTGGCAGTGGTGCGCAAGGTCGGCAAGGGCGAGATTGCGTACGTGGGCGCGTGGCTCGATGACGGCTCGCTGAACCGCATTACCGCAGGGCTGCTACGGCATGGCGGCGTCACGCCGCTGATCCCCAACGTGCCGGCTGGCGTTGAGGTCTGCGTACGCAGCGGCAAGGATCATGATGTGCTGGTGCTGATCAACCACGGGACCGAGGCGGCCACGGTGACACTGCCGGCATCGCTCGGGGCGAAGAGCCTGCTTGCGGGTGCTGCCGGGGAGACAGTAAGCCTGCCGAAGTATGGGGTGGCTGTGTTTGAGACGAAGGTACTGCGGTAAGTGGGACGCTGAAGTTACACCTGGGTGATTGCGGATGTAACTTCAGCAACCCGGTTCGTAGAGAACGTTTGGGCTGTCAGTAATCCAGGCCCGCGCAACTGTCATCCTGGTCGAGGCAGAGAATCTGCGGTTTGATCGCGCCGGGAGCAAAAGCAGGGTCAACCAGAGAGTCTTCGCTTCGTTCAGGATGACGTTTGCTGATCAATAGTCGCGAGCGTCAGTGGCAAGCAGCGCCCTTCGGCTTGCCGTTCGGTGCGCTCCGGCAAGGCACTACTTCCCAGCCTTCTCATGCAACCCATGACTCAGCGCCAGATCGATCAGCGTCCGCTGCTCCATCTCGTGCGCTTTCGGGCTTCCCGTCGCAGGGCTTGCCGCGGCTGAGCGCTTGACGCTTAGTACATGCCGGTCATGCACCGCGCGGCGCAGCCTCGGCATGATGAACGTCAGCGCGCCCATGTTCTCCGGCTCTTCCTGCACCCAGACCACTTCCTTCGCCTCAGGATGCGCGTCGATTGCGGCGCACAGCTCAGTCTCCGGCCACGGGTAAAGCTGCTCGACCGAGATGATGCCGGTCGCCGTGTCGCCGCGCTTCTCGCGTTCAACGCGCAGCTCGTGGCCGATCTTGCCGGTGCATACCAGCAGCCGCTTCGCGCTCTGGATTGCGGTCTCGGGCAGCACGTTCAGGAAACCCTTGCGCGACAGGTCCTCGATCGGCGAAGAGGCATTCGGGTGACGCAGCATGCTTTTCGGCGTAAAGACGACCAGCGGCTTGCGCCACGGACGCAGGATCTGTCGCCGCAGCAGGTGGAAGTACTGCGCGGCGGTCGAGGGCTGCACGATCTGCATGTTGTCATGTGCGGCCAGCTGCAGGTAGCGCTCAACGCGCGCCGACGAGTGCTCGGGCCCCTGGCCTTCGTAGCCATGCGGCAGCAGCAGGACCACGTGCGCGAGCAGGCCCCACTTGTCCTCACCGGAAGCGAGGAACTGGTCGATGATGATCTGCGCGCCATTGGCAAAATCGCCGAATTGCGCCTCCCACAGCACCAGCGCCTCCGGGTAGTCGCGACTGTAGCCGTACTCAAAACCAAGCACCCCAGCCTCGCTCAGCGCCGAGTTGTAGACCTCGAATGGTGCCTGGGGCGGATCGCCGGGACCGGCAACGTGATTGAGCGGAACATATGTCTGCTCATCGACCGTGTCAATCAGCACCGAGTGCCGCTGATTGAAGGTGCCGCGCTCGGAATCCTGGCCACTCAATCGGACCGGTGTGCCCGCTTTCAAGAGCGACGCCAGCGCGACCGCCTCCGCCATGCCGTAGTCAAACGGGCGGGTGCCTGCGCCCATCTCTGCGCGCTGCTCCAGCAGCTTCTTGAGCTTGGCATGAATGTGGAAGCCTTCAGGATAGGAGGCGAGACTGGTACTGAGCGCCTGGATCTCGTCTCGCGGCAGCCCCGTTGCCTGCTCGTACTCGGGCTTGTACGGACCTCCCTTGTAGGGGGACCAGTACTCCGGCAGCGTCGCGAGCGAGGTGATCTTCTGCATCTCGGTCGCGGCACGCTGGGCCTCAATGAACCCGGCCTGGATCGTACGCGTTTCTGCGCCGGCATCCACTCCCAACCGGCGCGCATACAGCTCGGAGAGCGGAGGGTGATTCTTGATCAACGCATAGCGCAGGGGCTGGGTGATGGTCGGGTCGTCCACCTCGGAGTGCCCGTGCCGGCGATAGCCCACCAGGTCTATCACCACGTCAGACTGGAAGGCATAGCGATACTCGGCCGCGAGCGCCGCGATGCGGATCACTGCCTCAGGATCTTCAGCGTTTACGTGGAAGATGGGAATGGGCAGCCGCTTGCCCGCATCCGAGGCAAAGCGCGTCGAAGAGACCTCCTGCGGCTCGGCCGTAAACCCGATGAGGTTGTTGACGATCACGTGCACTGTGCCGCCGACGGTGTAGCCCGCGATACCGCCCAGGTTCATCGTTTCGGCAGTCACGCCCTGGCCGGCAAAAGCCGCGTCGCCATGGATGACGATCGGCAGTACCTGCTTGGTGCCGTCCTGGCCAATGCGCACCTGCTTGGCCTTGGCGCGCCCCATGGCAACCGGGTTGACGGCCTCGAGATGGCTGGGATTGGAGACCAGGTGAAGCGCCAGCTTGCCGCCTGTGCGGGTGGTCATCTCAGCCGTCGCGCCTACGTGATATTTCACGTCGCCGCCGCCAAGGAAGGAGCGCGGGTCAACATCCTCGAACTTCGAGAAGATGTGCGAAGGCTGCTTGCCAAAGGTGTTTACCATCACGCTCAAGCGCCCGCGGTGGCTCATGCCAACTACCGCCTTGGTCGCGCCAAGGGTAGCGGCGTAGTTCAGCAGCTCGTCCAAAAACGGGATCAGCGCGGTCACGCCTTCCAGCGAAAACCGCTTGGTGCCCAGATAGCGGGACTGGATCACCTGCTCAAACAGATCGGCATGCAGCAGCTGGCTTAGCACGCGGCGTTGCGCGTCCCTGGCCGGGGCAGCAGGAGCTGATTCCAGGCGCTCGGCCAGCCATTCGCGACGGCCACGATCGGCGATGTGCATGAACTCCGCGCCAATGGTGCCGGTGTAAGCGCGGCTAGCCGCAGCGATCTCGGCGGCAAGCAGCGCGCGCGCTTCCTTGTCAGTTTCGGCAGGCTCAGGCAGGTCTTCGGGCAGCGGCTCCTCGGCAAAGTACTGGCCAAGCGGGTCGAGCTTCGCCTGAAGGTACCCCCAGCGACGGTAGATCGCGAACACCTGATCGTGAAGAAGCTTCGAGGAGAGGGTCTGGGCAGGTTCTAAATGCGTAGCACTCATAGCGAAGGGTGGGCCTGGCTCGCTGCAAGGTCCTGAAGCAGCGGACGCGCCGTCCTTTGTATTCTACGCGTCGCAAGTGCCGGTGGCAGCTTGGTTT
>CAZZYO010000054.1:0-24632 GCA_964658255.1 Candidatus Babeliales bacterium | reverse complement strand
ATGCGTCGGCCCGATGCTCCTGGGCTCGCTCCCCGGGGGCGGTACCGCATTGCGGACGCATTTTCCTCGCTGCCTCACCCTGGCACGATCAGAGGCACGCCTCATAGCTGGCCGTACAATGGAGACGCAGCCGCTGCCGGGCGCAGGACCAGCGCACCCGGTCCGCTCTCCTTAGGCGACAGCAGTCCGAGGTCCGATGAAGATTACGGTCGGCGTTACCGGCGGCGTTGCCGCGTACAAGGCAGCGGAGCTGGTTCGGGAATTGCAGCGCAAGGCGCTCGATGTCCATGTCGTGATGACGGACGGAGCGCAGCGGTTCATCCAGCCGCTCACCTTTGCAGCGTTGACCGGGCACCGGGTCATCACCTCTCTCTGGCAGGATGAGCAGGCAGGTGGCAGCGCGCGGGAGGCGTCGCCTGCTGAAGACCGCCACTCTTCAATTGACCATATCGAAGCCGCCCAGACGACCGATGCGCTCGTCGTGGCGCCGGCGACGGCGGACACCCTGGCCCGCTTTGCCCATGGGCGCGCCGATGACTTTCTTTCCACCTTGTACCTTGCAACGACTGCTCCCGTGATCCTCGCGCCAGCCATGAATGTGCGCATGTGGGAGCACCCGGCCACCCAGGCGAACGTGGCGCTGCTGGTCGAGCGTGGTGCCCGCATTGTGCCTCCCGCCACAGGCGAGCTGGCCTGCGGCATGGTCGGCGCCGGTCGCCTGGCGCCGGTTGAGAGCATTGTCGAGACAGTGCTCTCCGTTCTCCACCACAGCAATGACCTGGCAGGCGAGACGATCCTGATCACCGCCGGCGGCACGCGCGAAGCCGTTGACCCGGTACGCTTCCTTGGCAATCGCTCGTCGGGCAAGACAGGCTACGCGCTGGCCGAGGCTGCACGCCGTCGCGGAGCTCGCGTCGTCCTGGTCTCCGCGCCTACCGCTCTGCGCCCGCCCGCGGGCGTGGAGTGCGTGCAGGTCATAACTGCCCAGCAGATGCGCGACGCAGTCTTCGCGCACCTGGACCAGGCCACGATCGTCATCAAGGCAGCTGCCGTCGCCGACTACCGGCCGCGCGCGCTGGCCGAGCAGAAGTTGAAGCGAAGTGGGCCGCTCGTGCTAGAACTCGAACCGACCGAGGACATCCTGGCCGAGATTGTGCGGCGGCGTGCACCCGGCGTGCTGGTGATTGGTTTCGCAGCCGAAACGGAGAATGTGCTGACCCACGGGCGCGACAAGCTGCTGCGCAAGGGAGCGGACGCGATCGTGCTGAATGATGTCTCGCGCGAAGGCGTGGGCTTTGACGCGGATCGCAACGCGGCGACCTTCCTTACAGGGGCCACGGCAATCGACTTACCGGAGATGGCCAAGAGCGCACTCGCTGATCGGATACTTGATGAGACCTTGTGCCTGCGGCGTCCGCAGACCCTGGTTACTGAGATCAGCAGCGTCTCCAGCTACCCGGTTGCGAACCCATAGCGAGTCCTCTGCATGCCTGAACCACCGCCGGTCACCTTTCCTGAAGCAGCCCTGCGCGCCCACGTGGGCTACCTGCGCGATCTCGGGATCTTCGATCTGTATCGTCGCGATGTCGCCCAAGCTCAACCGGCAGAGGGGCTGACGACTGCCGGAGTCGCGGCTTTGCCGGCGGAAGAGCCTCGGCCTCAGCCCGGGTCTGCGAACCTTATACCACTGCAACCACCTGAACCAGACGAGGAAGCCGCCATCCCGCCCCGCAAACCACCCCTCGGACCCATCGCTTTCACGCCCGGCCCGCTTATCCAGCCCGCGCTGCGCGCGCAGGTGCTGGACACCCTGCGAGCCGAGATCGGCGATTGCACCCGGTGCCCGCTCGGCTTCGCCGGACGCAGCACCATTGTCTTTGGTGACGGCGATCCAAACGCGCGCCTGCTTTTCGTCGGTGAAGGGCCGGGGGCGGATGAAGACGCGCAGGGCCTACCCTTTGTCGGCCGCGCCGGGCAGCTGCTGAACAATATGATCACCGCCATGGGCCTCTCACGCGACCAGGTATACATCGCGAACATCGTGAAGTGCCGGCCGCCGCAGAACCGCACTCCTGAGCCGGTTGAGGCGCATACCTGCAGCCAGTTTCTCTTTCGCCAGATTGATATCATCCGGCCAGACGTGATCGTTGCGCTTGGGTCCACGGCAGCTACCTACCTGCTCGGCAGCAAGAGCCCGCTCAGCGCGCTCCGCGGCATCGTCCATGCGACGCCGGCGTATTCGCAGGCCCGGTTGATTGTGACCTATCACCCGGCTTACCTGCTGCGCGACCCGCGCCAGAAGAAAGAAGCCTGGATCGACCTGCAGCTGGCTATGTCAGAGTTGAATGCGATGGGCAACGCCTAAGCCGCGAGCCTGCTCTTGGTTTTGCTCAGACCTGCGCCGGGCTGGTGTGCGAGCCTGCGCCTTCGCGGCCCTTCCCTTGCGTCCTTGAGCAGGCTGCATCCGTCCACACCGGCTTCCGTGATATACCGGTTCTGTTGAGCAGGTAGCATACGCGCGACAGCCTGCCGGCATCCCTTCTGACCTCCTGTGGTTCTGTAGCCCTCCCGCCTGTCACCTGTTCCTGCCTCCACGCGAGGTTGGAATCCTATCCCCTCCTTCCGCTTTTTACCCGAAATACAGGAGCAGTCCTTGATACGAAATTCCTCATTCTCGCTTGCCGCACGGAGGCACTCGGCGCTCTCGCTGAGCCTTTGTCTCGGCGCAGCCGCGCTTCTCGCCGTCCCCAGCTCGGCTCTCGGTCAGGTCCATACCAGCGCCTCCGCAGAGCGCCTTGGCGCCAGCCTTGGCCTTGAAGCGCCACAGGCCCAGGTCAACGCGACTGTCTGGCTCAACCTGCACGACAAGGCAGAGCTTGATGAAGCGGTCAAGCAGATGTACACGCCCGGCTCAGCCAGCTTTCACAAGTGGATGACTCCTGCTGATCTCAAGCGGTTCCAGCCGACGGCAGCCGAGGTTGCCGCAGTCAAGGCGGAGCTCGCCGCACACCACCTGACCGTTGTTTCGAGCGACGCCTCGAACTTCTCGGTCAAATTCAAAGGCCAGGTCTCTGACTTTGAGAGCGCCTTTCACACCCAGGTCGGCAGGACGCAGCTGAAGACGCAGGTGATGCGGACTGTCTCCGCCGCGCCGCAGCTCGCAGGGCAGGCCGCCGGGCTCACACGCTCGGTAACCGGCCTATCCGGAGTCGTTGCCAAGCCCTTCCACATGATGCCGACTGACCCTGAGACCGGCAAGCAGGTGGGCAAGGTGCGCGTCTCTGCCACGGCCAATCCAAACGGCGCCTACTACTCCAGCCAGTGCTTTTACGCGCCCAACACCATTCACCTGGCCAGCGGCGGGGTAAGCGCGACCTACTCCGGCATTGTTTACGGTGCCAAGAACACCAACACGGTGCCGGGCACGGTGCCTACCTGCGGCTACTCGCCCCAGGATGTTTACAGCATGTACCACCTGAACGGTATCTACGGGCAGGGCTACCAGGGGCAGGGGCAGACCATCGCCATTGTCGATGCGTATGGCTCGCCGACGATCAATGCCGACGCAGCGCTGTTTAACGACATCTACCACCTGCCGGCCTTCACCGCGACCAGCTTCCACACCTACCAACCCGCGGCCGTCACCACGACGGATGCCGGCTGGGCCGGGGAGACAACGCTCGACGTCGAGTGGGCGCATTCCATTGCACCTGCGGCAAACATCGCCCTGATCGCAACCGCCTCCAACCAGGATGACGACCTGCAGCTTGGCGTGCTGTACGCGGTCATCAACAAGCTCGGCAATGTCGTGTCAAACAGCTACGGTCAGCCGGAGTCCTTTACCGACGCGCAAACGATGACTACCTGGGATGAGATCAACGAGTTTGCTGCCTCGCTTGGTGTCTCGGTCCACTACGCCACCGGCGATGAGGGCGACTATGCCGCCTATGTTCAGCAGTACACCGGCATTGCCTATGCAGACGTAAGCGTGCCGGCCAATTCCCCGTATGCTACCGCTGTCGGGGGCACCAGCGTCACCTTTTCGCCCCTGGATGGCTCAGTGCTGCAGACCGGCTGGGGAACCAACATTACCCGGCTCGACTACAAGACCGGCCAGATCGCGGACCCACCGCTCAACGAAGGATTCGTCTTCGGCGGAGGAGGCGGCTTGAGCGCTTACTTTGACAAGCCCAGCTATCAGGCGAAGCTCGCGGGCGCAGGGCGCCACCTGCCGGATGTCTCGGCGCTGGCTGACCCCTACACCGGTGTGGAGATCATCTTCACCGAGAGCGACGGCAACCAGTACTACGAGGTGATCGGCGGCACCAGCCTGGCAACGCCCGTCTTTTCTGGCATGTGGGCGCTCGTCAATCAGTATGCGGGCGCACCGGTCGGCCAGGCTGCCCCTTACGTCGCTGCAAATGCGACGTTGCTGACCGATATCGCCGCCACGCCTGACCCGTTTAACGTGACCGGCAGCATCACCGACGCGAAGGGCACGACGAAGTACTCGTCAGTTGACCTGTCGGAGCCGCTTGAGGGAACGACTGCCTTCACGGGGGCGCTCTATCATGGAACATCGGGCGCGTACTACAACCTGACGTTCGGGACCGACAGCTCGCTGACGATCACCCCGGGTTGGGATAGCGTGACCGGCTATGGCACTCCGGACTTCGGCGTGTTCTCCAGGTAGGGCGTTGCAGGGAGTAACGGGAGGCGCTCAGTTTGGCGCCTCCTTTTTCTTTTGGACTGCTCTTTACGGTTGCAAACTACTTGGCTGAGTCAATCCTGCAGCGGCAGTAGATGAAATTCACTGCGCACGAGGCGACGATGTAGTTCTCCTAGTTGCCGGCCGGGGTGGGTGCCGGATGAAGCAGTGATCACTTCTTCACGAGAAGGCCGGAAGCCCCTGCCACGCTGGTCTTCATCCAGCGGAGTGCGCCTGAAGGATTGCGGCTGATACCCTCGGCTAAGAGACCTCATGTCTTTATTCTGCGATGTTGCGCTGCCCGTGCCGCTTGACCGGCTCTTCACCTACTCCACCGCTTTGGCAGCAAGTCCCGTCTCTGAAGAGCCCATGTATCCGCCGCAGGTCGGCTGCAGGGTGTTGGTACCCTTTCGCACCGAGAAGATGGCCGGCATCGTCACCCGCCTGCACGACACGCCGCCGCCGGTCGAGGCAAAATCCCTGCTCGCCGTGCTGGACGCAGAGCCGATCGTCTCAGCCTCCCTGTTGGAACTCGCCGAGTGGATCGCGGGCTACTATCTTTGCCCGCTGGGTGAGGTGCTGCGATCCATGCTTCCGCTGATGGCCGAGGTGCGCAGACGGGTGCTCTACCGCATCGCGGACGCTGGCCGCGCGGCCCTGTACGCCGGGGCCGAGCAGGGATCTTCGCGTCGCTCGCGCCGCAGCCCCGCCGAGCAGGATGCCGAATATACGGTGCTGAATTACCTGGAGAATGGCGAGGCCGCCCGGCTGCAGACGTTGCGCTCGGCCACCGGTGCCACGACCGAGCTGCTTACCGGCATGCTGCGCAAGCGCTGGGTGACGCGCGAGACCGAGGCCGAGGCGCGCGACGCCCGGCGAACGGTGCGCTTCGCCGTGCTTGCGCCGTCGCTGGCAACTGACGTCGCGCTCCCGGTCGCACCCGGCCAGAGCGAAAGCGTGCCGGGCAAAGGCTTGGCTGTGGCGCAGACGGGCGCACAGAATGGAGCGCAAAGCGGGGGCCGTCTGCCGCGGCTCAACGAGAACCAGCAGGCGATCCTCGCGGAGCTGGCCGGGGCCGGTGGCGAGCTCGCCCTGCCCGACCTGCGCCAGCGGCTCGAGTCGCGTCCGCTGCCCTTCTCGCAATCGACCCTCGCCACGCTTGTCCGCCGGGGACTGGTTATGCTGGAAGAGCGGGCAGCCACGTTCCACCTCTCGGGCGCGGGCCCTGCCGGCGACCACACGCTCAACCCGGCCCAGCAGGCAGCCTTGTCCTCCGTGACTGGGACGATGGATGAGGGAGGGTTCCACCCCATTCTGCTGCATGGGGTGACCGGATCGGGCAAGACAGCCGTCTACCTGGCGGCCATGCGCCATGCCTTGTCCCAGGGGAAATCTGCGTTGCTGCTGGTGCCGGAGATTGGGCTGACCCCGGCGATGGCCGGGCAGATGCACCATGCCTTCGCCGGCGATGTGGCGCTGCTCCACTCGCAGCTTACGCCCGAGGAGCGGGCAGAGCAGTGGCATCGCATCCGTACCGGTGCGGCGCGGGTTGTTGTCGGCACGCGCTCGGCCATCTTTGCGCCGCTGGCTGATCTCGGCCTGATCCTGGTCGATGAGGAGCACGACGGCAGCTACAAGCAGGAGGAGATGCCTCGGTACCACGCCCGCGACGTGGCCGTGATGCGCGCGAAAATCCTGAACGCCACCGTGGTGCTGGGCTCCGCCACGCCGTCGCTTGAGAGCTGGCACAACGCACAGCGGGGCCGCTACCAGCTGCTCGAGATGCACACCCGCGTCAACGACCGCCCCATGCCCGAGGTTGAGCTGGTCGACATGCGACAGGAGTTCCAGCAGACCGGGCAGGAGCATCTGTTCTCGCGCCGGCTGATCGAGCAGACCCAGGCAACGCTCGAACGCGGCGAGCAGGCCATCATCCTGCTGAACCGTCGCGGCTACTCGTTTGTGGCCATGTGCCGGGCCTGCGGCGAGAAGCTACAGTGCGAGAACTGCGCCATCTCGCTTACGCTGCACAAGGCTGTGCTGGGCGCAGCAGCCGAAGACGACCATGCGCGTGTCGGCCAGCGGCTGGAATGTCACTACTGCGGCTTCAAACGCACCGTTCCGCGCCGCTGCCCGCACTGCGATTCCGAGCACCTCTACTACCTGGGCGCCGGCTCGCAGCAGGGCGAAGAGCGGTTGCAGGAGATCTTCCCGAATGCCCGTATCGGGCGCATGGACCGCGACACAGTTCGCGGTCGCCATGACATGGAGCGCCTGCTGGAGCGGCTGCACTCGGGCGAGATCAACCTGCTTGTCGGCACCCAGATGATCGCGAAGGGTCATGACATTCATGGCGTAACGCTGGTCGGAGTTGTTGGCGCGGACCATGCGCTTAGCCTGCCGGACTTCCGCGCTGCCGAGCGCGTCTTCCAGTTGCTGACCCAGGTCTCTGGCCGTGCAGGGCGGGGGAGCCTGCCAGGCGAGGTGATCGTGCAGACCTACCATCCCGATCATTACTCGGTCGAGTACGCTGCTCGCCACGATTACCACGCCTTTGTCGAGCGCGAACTCAAGTTGCGCGGATACATGCACTACCCGCCGTTCGCGGTGCTTGCGAATGTCGTCATTCAAAGCCACATATTTGAGGAGGCGGCAGCCTGGGCCACGACCATTGGTCAATGGTTTCGGGACACGCCTCTTCCGGGCATCCGTGTCTTAGGCCCGGCCACGGCGCCACTATCCAAGATCAAGCGCATCTATCGATTTCACCTGGTAGTGAAGGCACAAACGCGGCAGGCGCTCAACCGCGCCCTGCGCCAGGCGCTGGTCTACGCCGAGAGCGCCGGCGTCCCGCGCCGCAACCTGGTTGTCGATGTAGACGCGATCAGCCTGATGTAGGGTGCGCTCGTCGAAGGCAAGATCAGGCTAGTCGATCAGTTGCAGTTCCTTGCCCGGCTTAAAGCGGACCGCCCGGCCGGGTGTGATCGTCACCTCGGTGCCGGTACGTGGGTTGCGACCGATGCCAGTCTTTCGCGGGCGCACGTTGAAGACGCCGAACCCTCGCAGCTCGATCCGATCGCCTTCGCCGAGCGCTTTCTTGAGGCTCTCGAAAATGGTGTCTACGGCGGCCTCGGCCTTGTTCCTTGGCAGCCCGGTGCGCTCCACAACCTGCTGAATGATGTCCTGCTTGATCATGACCAGCCTCGTCCCGCGGGAATCTAGAATTTCACCTGCCTGGAATCGCAGCACGGGGTGGTTCCAGCTCGCAGCCCTTGCAGGTCTTCGATTGGATGCACAGTTACACTCGGGTGAGAGAGCGTTCCGATCTGCATAGGCTCATGGGCGCACTACCAGGCTTAGTGCGACCCCGAAACTTAGGTCGCCCGGTATAAGCTGGTGCGCGGGGGGGTGGAGACTATGCGTGCTATCCGACTTGTGTGCGTGCTTGCATGTTTTATCTACGGAGGAACGATGTCTCAGTCTGCGCAGCAACCGGCCAACACCGGCGGACGCACACACATGGAACAGCTCCTGGACGCCCAGGCTACTGCCTGGAACCAGGGCGATGGTACTGCCTGGGCCGCGGCCTTCAGCGACGACGCAGACTTTGTCAACATTCGTGGGGACGTTTTTGCTGGTCGTGCGGCCATCGCCCAGCAACATGCGCGCATCTTCAGCGGTCCGTTCAAAGGCAGCCATACCCGCATCACGCTGCGTCGGTTCGCCCAACCGGAAGCAGCAATGGCGCTCGTCGATGCAGAGTATGAGGTGAGCGGTTTTGCCGCTCTTCCCCCCGGCATCGTACCCACCGAGCCTGGGTTGCTGCGCAGTCACATGAAGTACGTAGCCGTGCAGAAAGATGGGAACTGGCAGTTCGTTGCCGCGCAGAACACAGCCATCCTGCCAGCCATGCCGCGTCACTAGCAGCCCTGCTCATCTTGGTTACCGCCGCATTCCCCCTGCAGGCATTCAGAACTTTCACTTTGCAGCACTTACAGGAGCAGCATGTCCATCAAGAGCGACCAGTGGATCCGTGAGCAGGCGCTCACCCGCAGCATGATCTGCCCATTCAGCGAGAAGCAGGTCAAGGAAGGGGTGATCTCCTATGGTCTCTCTTCCTATGGATACGACCTGCGGGTTTCTGACGAATTCAAGATCTTTACCAACGTAAACTCCGCCATTATCGACCCGAAGAATTTCGACGAGCGATCCTTCGTCACCGTCCAGGCGCCCTCGGTCATCGTGCCGCCGAACTCCTTTGCGCTCGCGCGGTCGGTCGAGTACTTCAAGATTCCGCGCGATGTGCTCACCATCTGTGTTGGCAAGTCGACCTACGCGCGTTGCGGCATCATCGTAAATGTCACCCCGTTTGAGCCCGAGTGGGAGGGTTTTGTGACCCTTGAAATCTCGAACACCACTCCTCTGCCAGCCAAGGTCTACGCCAACGAAGGTCTTTGCCAGATCCTCTTTTTCCAGTCTGACCAGGTCTGCGAAGTGAGCTATGCCGACCGTAAAGGCAAGTATCAGCACCAAACCGGCATCGTGCTGCCAAAGCTGTAGCCGTCGTCCGCACTAGAATTCTCAACTTAGTTTCTAAAGTAACTTGCATGGCCGGGTTCTTTGGTTATACAAAGTAACCAGCAACAACGCAGATCTGGGGAAAGGGGTTGGCGACAGCAGGCAACTGCTGAAACTAACCCCTCTTTTTTTGCTCCCCATGCTGTTGGAACCCGATAATCATCTTGAGTCCCGGCGCGACCAGGCATCTTGGCTCCCACTGTTTAGAACTTTTTCGTTACTTGGCTGACGTAATTCACGATTCCCGCATCGTAATGAGACGAAAGCACTGGCATATGGCAGCTGCTGGGCCGGCTAAGTCAATAGGCGAACCTGCTTCGAGCGGGCTCTCGCCGGAAGTTTGAACCTTGGGGGAATACGAACACTATGAAAAAGTTTTTTGCTGTACTTTGCCTGGCTGGCATGTCACTTCCTGCTCTGGCCGCGAGCGATCAGGCTACTCTGCAAAAGCGGATCAACTCAGCAACGGAGGTTGTCCAGGCGTGGAAGGGCGCTCCTGCTGACAAGCAGATTCCAGACGAAATCCTGAAGGATGCGACTTGCGTCGGCGTGGTTCCGGGCCTAATCAAGGGAGCATTCATCTTCGGCGCCGAGTACGGCCAGGGCGTGGTAACCTGCCGGACCGGCCATGGCTGGAGCGCACCCGCATTCATCAAGATGGAGGGTGGTTCCTTCGGCTTCCAGATCGGCGGCCAGGGCACCGACCTTATCCTGGTCGCGGTGAACGCCAAGGGCTTCCAGGACCTGCTGAAGAGCAAGTTCAAGATTGGTGGAGACGCAGCAGCTTCGGCTGGCCCCGTTGGCCGCAATGCGCAGGCGGCTACCAACTGGAAGCTGCAGTCTGAGCTTCTGACCTGGTCGCGCAGCAAGGGTCTGTTTGCCGGTATCGACCTGAATGGCGTGTATGTATCCGAGAACGCAGACGACACGACGGCTTTCTACGGCAGCCCGCACACCTTTGAGGACCTCCTGAAAGGCAGTGTCGTTGTCAACGCTCCAGCCAAGCCTTTTGTACGGGCGGTGGCGGCGTACTTCCACTCTGCTGTAGTAAGCACCAAGTAGCAGCGCGGTTAGTTAGCACGGCCAAGGGTCAGCCTTCGGGCTGACCCTTTCGCTTCTAACAGCACGAGTGGCGTAAAGTTCGTTTCGGTTGCTGGTTACACTGAAGAGAACGTGAAGGCATTCCGCGCCACTCTTGAGTACGCTGCCGTCTGGCTTCTTTTGCATGCCCTTGGACTCCTCTCGCGCAGGGCTGCTCGTGCTCTGGGTGCCGGCCTCGGCCGGGTAGCCTTTCACTTGTTTGCGCGGCTCCGTGCGGTGGGCGAGCGCAACCTGGCGATCGCGCTACCCGAGCAGCCCGAAGACCAACGCGGCGCAATCCTTCGCCGCATGTATCGCAACCTCGGCTGGCAGCTGGCCGAGTTCTGCCAGATGTCCCGCTACACTCCGGAAAATACCCGCGACTTCCTGCGCTACGACGGACTGGAACACTTCAGGGCCGCTGAGGCTCGCGGCAAGGGCGTGCTGATCGTCACTGGACACCTGGGTGCCTGGGAGCTATCGAGCTTCTACCACTCACTGATGGGACACCCGATGAGCATGGTCATCCGGCGACTCGACAATCCGCGAGTGGATGCGCTGGTAAACCGGGTGCGCTGCATGCACGGCAACCAGGTGCTGCATAAGGATAACTTTGCCCGTGGGTTGCTCGCGGCGATGCGGCAGAACCGCGCCGTTGGCATCCTGATGGACACCAATATGACGCCGCCGCAGGGGGTTTTTGTACCTTACTTTGGTATGGAGGCGTGTACCGCCTCGGGATTGGCCCGGGTGGCGTTGAAGACAGATGCGACGGTAATCCCGGGTTTTTTGCTGTGGCGAGACGAGGAGCAGAAGTATGTGCTGACCTTCGGTGCGCCGCTCGACTTTGCCCGCTCGGGTGAGGATGATCGAGATATCGTAGCTGCAACGGCACTATGCACAGCAGCTATTGAGCGGTACGTCCGCGCATACCCTGACCAGTGGCTGTGGGTTCACCGCCGCTGGAAGACTCGGCCGCCAGGAGAACCTCGCCTGTACGATTGAGCGCCCGCACCGGCACGTCACGAACGTAATATGGGCAGCTGCCGCCTGGTCGCAGATCGGCTTTCATGCGCATACTCGGAAAGGCAGCCGCGCCTGGGTCGCCGCCCGATCGTTGCCCCCTGGTAGGCGCCCAACCGTCGCCTCCGGTAGCCGCAGCCGGTTTTAGGAGAGCCTTGTATGCCCGAGTACAAACCGTTACCCGTGCGGCGTCGTGCCACACTGTCGGTCGCAGAGCTGGCCAACGTCTTGGGACTCGAGCTTTTGCGCCCGCTTCCTGCTGACGACGATCCAAACGCAGCTGCGCAGGCCGAGCTGACGATGCTGATGCTGCGCAGTCGGCCGATCGACCACGCCAGCCACCTGGACGATGCCGACGCGACCACGATCGTGTTTGCCGAGGACGCCGACGCCGCGAAGCGAGCGTTCCAATCGCAGGCGGGTGCCATCCTGCTACCAGCCGCGCTTGCTCTCGACCCAGCGCCCCGCATCGTCGGCCAGCTCTTGACCGAGCATCCGCGGCTTGCCTTTGCCCGAGCCGCGCAGCTGTTGCGCTCGCCCGAGGCATCGCCTGGCTCGCATCCGACCGCAGCCATTGCCTACTCTGCGCAGATGGGGCTCAAGGTGACCGTGGGCGCCTTCGCCGTGGTGGAAGACGCCGCGACGGTGGGCGCCAACTCCGTCATTGGGGCAGGTGTCTTTGTTGGCGCGGGGGTGGAGATCGGGACGGACTGCCGCATCTATCCTCGTGTGGTGATCTACCCCGGCACTCGCCTGGGCGACCGGGTGGTGGTGCACTCGGGCGCGGTGCTTGGGTCGGACGGCTTTGGCTATGTGCGCGACCCTGCGACGGGCGCCTACCTCCAATTCCCACAGCAGGGCACGCTGGTGATCGAGGATGACGTGGAGATTGGCGCAAACACGACGATCGACCGCGGCGCGCTGAAGGCGACAAGGATCGGTCGCGGAGTGAAGCTCGACAACCTGGTGCACGTCGGGCATAACGCTTCGATCGGCCCGGACACGGTGATCGCCGCTCAGACCGGCATCTCGGGTTCGAGCACGGTAGGCGCGGGCGCGGTGATCGCCGGGCAGGTAGGCATTGGCGACCATGCGGGCGTCGGCGCAGGGGTGATCCTCGGCGGCCAGGCCGGGGTACTGCCGCACAAGCAGCTCGAAGGTGCAGGGCAGGTGTTCTGGGGCACGCCAGCCAAGCCCGTGCAAACGAGCCTGCGCGAGATGGCGACCCTCACGCGGCTGGCGCGACGCAGGCGGTCGGAAAAGCCGGCGGAAGGTGGCGGTGGGGCATGAGCGTAGTGGTCATAGGCGGGCACTCGCGCAACATCGGCAAAACCTCGGTGGTCGCCGGGCTGATTGCCGCGCTGCCAGAGTATCGCTGGACCGCGTTCAAGATCACCCAGTACGGCCATGGCTTTTGCACCGCGGACGGTGCCCCGTGCGACTGCCAGACGGACGATCACACGCTTGCCATCAGCGAGGAGCGCGGGGCTTCTACCGGAACGGACAGCGCCAGGTACCTCGCGGCTGGGGCGACGCGTTCCCTCTGGGTGCGGACCCGGGTAGGCATGCTGGCCGATGCCATGCCGCGCATACGCAAGGAGCTGGCGGGGATTGAGGCGGCTGGCGGACACGCGATTCTAGAGTCGAACAGCGTGATGCAGTTCCTGCGGCCTGACTTGTATCTCAGCGTTATGGATGCAGGCACGGCAGACTTCAAGGAGTCAGCACGGCTGTACCTTGACCGCGCGGACGCGGTGCTCATGGTGGAGCGCGCACTGGCGCCGCAGTGGCGCGGAGTGTCGCTAAAGCTCTTTGAGGGCAAGCCGCGATTTTTCATCAGTGGACCAGACTACGTCACGGCTGGGATGGTCGCGTTTGTGCGGGGGCGGCTGCCTGGGCCTTTGCAGGTACCGGTAGCCGCCGAGCCGCAAACGGGCGACATCAGTGAGCGACCTCCGGCTGATCTGGCGACCCGTACAGCTGTAGGCCCACAGGGATGAACCAGAGGGCATGCGCGACCACGACGATCGCCATGCCATGCACGTCAAGCTGGAGATGCCCGACTGCAATCAGAGCAACCAGTACAGGCGCGACTATGCAGCCGTAGAAGGCGACCTGGCGGCTGAGGCCGCCGTTGCGCACCGCAGAGGTTGACCAGAGCAGGATGGCGCCGGCTGCCGCGACAGAGTAAATGCGCGCGAAGGTCTGGTTGAACTGGAAGACGGCCACGGTGACAATGTGCCAGGTTGCCTGATCGGCGGGAGCATCGTGCGCCATGTGACGCCAGATACTGGGAACAATGAAGCCGCTAACGCCGGTTGCAATTAGCAGGGCTATCGCACCGAATGCAAAAACAACGAATGCGGCGACGCCAAAGCGGTCTTCATTGCCGGGGCGCTCTCGTGCCGTGAGGTGGCAGGTAAGGCCGAGTGCGCCGAGTGTGATAGCTAGATAGCTGACAATGGCCAGGGTGTGGGCTACGCCAGACAGGGCCATGACATGATCGAGCTGGGGCGAAGTCAGATGAGTGTCCCCGGTGGGGTGAATGGCCATGGTGAGGATGCCGCCAAGAGAGCCCGCGACGAGCGCTGCGCCTGATTTCTGATTGTCTGTCATGTGAGGTACTGTAAGGGGGAAAAACCAGGGCTGCGTGCGCTGTTTTGCTCATGCAATGGGATAGCGGACAAAGGTGAGCAATCTGTCCGGCAATGCGCTCAGGAAAGGCTGGGTCGGGTGAAGACAGACAGGCGCATTGTTCGCACGCGGGACTCTCTTGGTGACGCACTGGTCCAGTTGATGGGCGAGAAACCGTTCGATGCGATTACTGTGCAGGAAATTCTGGACCGCGCAGGCGTAGGGCGATCGACCTTTTACACGCACTACTGCGACAAGGATGACCTCTTCCTCAGCGATGCCGAAGACTTCTTCGAGCATGCTTCACATCTGCTCACGAAAAGAGGTGCAAACGCCGATCGTCTCGCGCCCGTCGCTGAGTTATTCGGACATATAGCGGAGGCTGCCCACTTCTATCGAGCTATGGTCGCGTCGGGCAAGGTGAACGATGTGCTGGCACTAGGGCAGGGATTCTTCGCACGTTCGATTGAAGAGCGTCTTTCTCTGGCAGGTGTGGTCATGGCCCCTATGCAGTTGACGGCGCGGTCTCATGCGCTGGCTGGGAGCTTATTCGCGCTGCTGAACTGGTGGATTGACCACGGCATGAAAAGCGAGCCGCAGGAGATGGATACGTTGTTTCACCAGCTGGCATGGAACGGGATGCGGGTCCGCTCCGGAACTGCCGAGCGTTAAGGTTTCTGCCCCGGAAACGGCTGCGCTTCCATCGAGCCGTCTCGCTGCCGAATCAGCACCTGTACCTTGCCCTCAGCCTGCTGCAGTTGATCCTTGCAGTCTGAAGACAGCTTCATGCCTTCTTCAAACAGCTGGATCGAGTCCTCAAGCGGCAGGTCGCCGCGCTCCAGGCGTCCAACAATCGTTTCCAGCTGTTTCAATGATTCTTCAAACGTGGCCATGCTCCTCCTCTTTCCGCCAAATCCGTCGTGGCCCGGCTGCTAGCTGTTGACCGGCGCTGCTGCCCGCTCTTCGAGCACCGCCGCCAGCACCTCGACCGCACACCCATAGCGCCCGAACGGCGCGCTGACCTGCGCTCCCTGCACCATGGGACGCGCGGTTGCCAGCATCTCCTGCGCGATGCGCACGCCCTCTTCGCGCGCGGCATCGGGCGTGCCCGCTGCCTGCATGCGCAGCATAATGGCGTCCGGCACCGCGACCCTGAGGTCGTTCTTCATAAACTCGGCATTGCGCAGGCTGGTCAGCGGCCAGATGCCGGCGATGACTGGGATGCGGAAGCTCTCGACCCGCCTCAGAAATGACTCCAGCAGCCGCAGGTCAAAGACCGGCTGCGTGATCGCGTACTCGGCCCCGGCCTCGACCTTATAAGCAAAGCGCCGTATCTCGTTCTCGATATCGGGCACGCCAGGGTTAGCTGCAACCGCAACGCTAAAGCCAGTCGATTCGCCAATGCTGTTGCCACCAATGTCGAGCCCATGGTTCAACCGTCGCACCATGTTCACCAGGCCAATGGCATCGACGTCAAACACCGCCGTCGCGTCAGGGTAATTGCCGAGCTTGGGCGGATCGCCCGTCAGGCACAGGATGTTCTTGAGCCCGATCGACGAGGCGCCCAGCAGGTCGCTCTGGATCGAGAGCACATTGCGATCGCGGCACGTGTAGTGCAGCACCGTCTCCACGCCTACCTGCTGCTGGATCTGGATGCAAAGGCTTTGCGCGCTCATGCGGGCTGAGGCCCGGGGCGAGTCCGGAACGTTGATCACATCGATGCCGTGCGAGGCGAGCAGGCGCGCTCCGGCCATCTCGCGGCTGGTGTCGATGCCGCGCGGTGGCACAATCTCGACCATGCTGACGAAGCTGCCTGAAGCGACCAGGCGCCCCACCATGGAGCGTTCCGCAAGCGGCGGAGGTGCAGTCTCACCCTCCACCTCGTCACGGGTCACTGACACCAGGCTCTTCTTCTGCGCCTGCTCGGCACGCAGGCTTGATTTCATCGACCGGATGTGGGCGGGCGTGGTCCCGCAGCAGCCGCCGATGAACTGGACCCCTGCCTTGATAAACTTGCGCGCAAAGCTGGCCATGTACTCGGGCGAGCAAAGATAGATGTTGCGGCCGTCGAGCGCACGAGGCATCCCGGCGTTTGGCATCGCAAAGAGCGGCAGGTGGGTGCCCGCGGCGAGCGCCTCGATCGCGCTCAGCACGGTAGCCGGCCCGGTCGAGCAGTTGACCCCGACCCCGTCTGCCCCCCAGGCTGTCAGGCGCGCCGCGGCTGTCTCAGGGAGCGTGCCGTCCAGGCAGGTGCCGTCCTCATCCACCGTAACCATGACGACCACAGGCAAGTGTGGTGCAGCCTCGCGCGCGGCAAGCAGCGCCTGCTCAGCCTCGGCCAGCGACATGACCGTTTCCACCAGCAGCAGGTCCACACCCCTGCCTGCGCCTCTCCCCGAGTCTGGACTGGCAAGCGCCCGCATCTGCTCAACGTAGGCGGCGCGGGCCTGGTCGAGCCCCAGGCGACCAAGCGGCTCAAGCTTGACTCCAAGCGGCCCGATAGACCCCGCGACCCAGGCCTGGCCAGCCTGTTTGTCGGCCAGCTGCTCGACGGCCTGCCGCGCCAGCCGGGCGCCGGTAGCATTGATCGCCTCTACCTTGTCCTCCAGCCCAAAGCGGGCCAGCCGAAAGCGATTGGCGCCAAACGTGTTCGTTTCGATCAGCAGGGAACCGGCCTGCAGGTACTCCTCGTGCACGGAGCGAACAAGCTCCGGCTGCGACAGGTTCAGCTCGTCGTAGCAGCGATTGATGAAGACGCCACGCTCATACAGGGTGGTGCCCATGGCGCCGTCGCACAGCACCGTGTCGGGACCGAAGAGAGCCTGCAGCCGATTCTGAGGTGGTGCCGATGCTTCCTGATCTTCCATGCGTCTATAAGCCTATCGGGAATGCGAGAGCCTTGCAGCACCCGGAGCGGGGTAGCATGTCGCCGCCACCTCATCCCGGGCTCAGACCCCAGCCTGCTTTGTTATACTTGGCTTTCCGCCAGGGCATCATCCGGGCGCCGCTGCAGGCGCTCTCGATTGGGTCCACAGCTGACCCCAAAGCGGTACGCCACGCTGGCACAGGCAGCACGAGTGAAGGATAGAGGTTGAAGGTTTGAGCTTGAAGAACAGAAGTAATGTGCGTGTGGCGTGCGTGTACCTGGCTTTGCTGGTGGTCTCCTTTGGACTGTCGGCCTGCGGCAAGAGCTACTACTTTGGCGGACGGCCGCTACCCGCGAGCAAGGTGCTCAACAGGGTGCTGATCGCCGTTCAGAACCCGAGCGTGCTGACCAAGGGAGCGCTGGAAGAGGTGGATGCTTTCTATGACATCCGCCACGTGTACAACAGTTCTGCATCGCTGCCCTCGATCAGCGGCTACTCCGGCGCCCTGCCGTTGAGCATCCAGAATCTGCCCGCAGAGGAGTCCGGCGCGGTCTTCAATCAGGGTGACGGCAGCTACACGATCATCAACTACTCGAGCGAGTCAATTGCGACCGGCGGCAGCTACACTGCGTCCCAACTGGGCGGTATTGCCTCGAGCATCTATACCGTGCCGAGCCACCAGTACATCGTTGCAGCCCAGCAGCAGAACCACGTATTGACCATTGCCGACGCCGGCGCTGGGACCTTCTTCCTGAATGTACCCGGAGTCTACCGCGTCTCGATCAATCCGGGCGGCACAGTGGCCCTGGCTTTCCTGCAAAATTCGGATCTTGTCTACAGCGTGGCGCACCTGACTCCGACGCAGCAGACAGCAGCGATCAACAACCCGCACTACCTGGGCGCGCAGGACTGCGAACCGCAGAACCTGCCGGTGTACTGCGCTTTTCCTGTGAATCCGGGACCGGTCGGCTTTGATCGCCCCAGCAAAGCCCTGTTCTCGCCAGACGGCTCAGCCGCCTATGTGCTTGATTGCGGGCCAGAGTGTGGTGGTACCGCAGCAGGGGTGACTGTGGTCCCGATCACGCCTGCGTCCCTCAACCCCAACACCACCGGGCCTTCGGGCATTGCACTCGCAGCCACCGCGCGCATCGCCACCCCCGGTGGCGCGACCTATGGGATCTTCAACGGCAACACCTTGTATGTCGCGGGCCAGCAACTGCAGCCAGATGGTCTCTTTTCCGGGCAGCTTTCGGTCGTCGATATCCTGGCGAACCAGCTTACGGGGCAGTATGGCATCTCGGATGGATTGCACACCAAGATGATCTTTGCCGACGACAATACGCTCTGGATCGGTTCGACGACATGCGAGAACGGGGAGCGCTACAAGCAGGTGCAGGCCGGGAACACGTCGCTGCCCTACGGCTGCCTGACCATGTTCAACACGGCCAATAACTCGGTCACACTGATCGACTCGTACAAGGGCGACGCAACCGGACTGGCGGCCATCACCAACCTGCACAAGCTCTACACTGCAGAGGGCGGACAGGTGTACATCTACAACACGGCAACCGGCGCTGCGCTCGACAATGCCAACGTAACCGTCGTGGGCACAGCAGTCGACGTAGCCTACATGGACGCGCCGACCGACGACAACAACGACACGTACTAGCACGGCGCAGTGTCGCGAGCGCGAACAAGGCACGCTACGCGCGTGCCTTTTCTTTTCCGGGAAAGGAAGCTTGATGTCTCGTGACCTTGACGTGCTGGCCATTGCCGCGCACCGCGATGATGTGGAGCAGACCTGTGGCGGCACACTGTTGCGCATGGCAGCTCAGGGAGCGCAGACCGGTATCCTCGACCTGACCCAGGGCGAGGCCGGGACGCGGGGCTCGGCGGCAGAGCGTGCGGCCGAGGCCCTGGCAGCAGCTTCGGTGCTCGGGGTGAAGCACCGCGAGGCCCTGGATCTGCCAGATGGAAACGTCGAAAACACGTACGCAAACCGACTCAAACTAGTAAGCGTGCTACGCGCGTTGCGGCCACGCGTTGTCATTCTCCCTTACTGGGCCGGGCGTCATCCGGACCATTACCGCAGTTCGACGCTGGGCTACGAAGCCTGCTTTCTGGCCGGGCTCGCCAAGCTGCAGACAGAAGACACGCTCGGCAACCTGCAGGCGCCGTACCGCCCTTTCAAGATTGTCTATGCAAGCCTGTATGCCGATGTCCGGCCGAGCTTCATCGTCGATATCACGCCCTACGTCGAGCAGCGCCATCAGGCCCTGATGGCTTACGCCTCGCAGTACGCGAACCAGTCCGCAGGTGCCGGCTTGTTTGTGCCCGAGGAAGAGATTCGCGAGCGCACCTTCGCCGAGGCGCGGCACTATGGGCTGCTTGCGGGGGTCAAGTACGGAGAGCCGTTTGTGCAGAAGGAGGTCGCGCTGGTGGACGATCTGACGCTGCTGCCGGTGCAGTCGATCTGACCGAATCTAAAAAGGGTCTTCCGGCGGGGAGAAGAGCGGAGGATCAAGACGCAGCCCTGCGAAGAGCCCCTCGGCTATGGGCATCGCGCTCGGCAGCAGCTCCTGCAGATGAGTGAAGGTGAAGGTGTAGCACCGTCCGTTGAGCACGCAGTAAAACTGCAGCTGGCCGATACGTCCTTTCTCAAGAGTGAACGTGTGATGACGCAGGAAGCCGGTGTTCAAGCCGAACTGTTTCTCGCCTTCTTCGACGACCACGTAGTTCTGCAGCGCGGCGTTCAAGCCAGGTTTTTGCCGCTCTGCAAAATCGGCCGAGGTCTCGCCAAAGGCCGCCGGCTCCTGGCTGACGACAAGATTGACGCGGAAGCCGCCCTGCTCCGGGCCAAGGGCGATCACCTGAGAGGCGTCCTCCCATGTGTTTGGCAGCGGGATGCTGAGATAGTTATGGGTCAGGTTCAACGAGGCTCCTGTGAGTGGGTCATCTGCGCGGGCTCAGCATGACAGGGTTACGATCCAGGGCAGCAGTGGAGGTTGTGCCCTGCGCGAGCTGCTTTTCCTCGCGGCCAAGTTTCGCAGCAAAGCCGAGCAGCTTCAACTCGCTCAGGTGAGGCAGCGACGCACTGATGACGGCAACGCCCAGCAGCAGCGGGGTCAGCGTCAGCACCATGCTCGACGGAATGTGGTCGTCCTTGGCGAAGAAGAAGCGGTAACCCACGATCAGCAGGCAGGCGAGGCAGAAGACGGCGATAGAGTAACCGACGAGAGTGCTCTCCTGCGTTCGCCGTACAGCCTGGCCAAGAAGCAGGTCGATGCGGCGAAGGTTCTGGGCCGCGTCCTGGTGAAGCGGGTGCTTCTCGCCCTCGGAGACAACATCCTTGAAATAAAGCCGAGCGCGGCTCCAGTCCTGCTGTTTGTAGCTGGCGATCCCGGCGCAAAAGCGAGCTTCCGCCGTGTAGGGTGCCGCGCCATCTGAGTGCGACCCGCGGAGAACTTCCTGGAACTCGCGCAGCGCGTCCTGGTAGAGCTCAGGATCCTGCTGCTTGTCTCCCATCTCGAGGTACACCCGGCCCAGCGCCAGGTGCAGTCGCCAGCAGCCGGACTTGTCACGCGAGTGGATGGCGCGGTTCAACTCGGAAGCGGCCTCTGCAAGCTGTCCATCATCGAGCAGCGCGAGCGCGAGCGCGGCAATCGTTGCCTCGTCTCGCGGAGCAATCGCTACTGCCTCGCGAAATTGCTGCATGGCGTTGGCCTGCTGTTTGCGCTGCAGATACAAGCGCCCGAGCGCGAGGTGCGGCTGAGCGTCGGTGCGGTCGAGCTCGCAGGCTTTCTTGAGGTAGGTCTCGGCCTCGTCGAGCCGGCCCATGGCAGCATACAGCGCGCCCAGGCCAGCGTACCCGCCTTCTGCAGCGCTTTCCTTGATGGAGGCCCGGTACCGGGTCTCGGCATCGAGGTAATTGGAGCACTTGTGCGCGATCAGTCCCAGGCAGGCAAGAGCAGGCGCATACGTGGGGTCGAGAGAGAGTGCTCTCCGCACAGCCTCCTCCGCTCCTCCAATCCGGGCGTCATGAGCCGGGTCCTCGTCCACCTGCATGATCAGGGAGAGTCCGAGATTGGTGTGCGAGGATGCGTCATAGGAGATCGCGCAAAGCTGCTCAAACTTGCCTTGCGCGGCAGCATACTCGCCGCCTGCAAAGTGCCGCGAAGCCTCACAGAAAAACCGCTGGTAACGTCGGTTGGCCGGGATCGCGTTCATCGATGCCTGAGCATCGTCCAGCCTGTTTTCGCCGATGCTGAGCCAGGCTGATTGTGCGTGAAGATCGGGCTTCTCCTGCTCCTGGGCCACGGTCAGGCGTCTCTCAAGCAGCTCACGAGCCTCGCCTGCGCGGTTGAGCCTGGCGAGCAGCCCGGCAAGCATCAGGTAGGCTCGCGCGTCACCGAGCCTTGCCGCCTCCCGGCAGGACAGGATCGCTGCATCCAGATCGCCAGGTCCACTTCGCTCTGTGAGCCACTGCGCCTGGAGCAGTAGCAGGCTGCTTGCGGACTCCTTGCCGTCCAGCGCGGCAAGCGTCTTCTTGACCAGGTCAAGCGCCTCTTCCCTTGAAGCGCAGCGACGCAGGTAGCGTGCCTTCTCCTCTACCACTGCCAGGTGGTCCGCCGCTGGATCAACCATCAACTCGTCAAGGATGCGTGCGGCCTCAGCCTCATCGGTCCGCTGGTTACGCAGGCCAAGAAAGCTGGCCTGCTGGAGCCGCAGTGCAGCATCGGCTCGACCCCACCGCGCAAGGCCGTTTTCAATAAGCGTTGAGGTCTCCGCATCCAGGCGCAGGCAGTACAGTCGCAGGCGGATCAGCTGGACGCATGCATTCTTCACCGGGTCATACCGGGACTGCGTGTCGTTATGTTTGGCAGGCTTGCCGGCTGCGCGCTGGGCTACCCGGTTCTGCAATGGAAGTTGGCCTTGCAGTGCCAGGCGGTAGGCGTCCTCTGCCTGCTGATAGTCGAGCATCTCCCAGTGCATATCGCCCTGGCTTACCAGAAGCCGTGGACTGTGCGGCATTCTGCGCAGGGCAGCGCGTACCAACTCGCGGGCTGGCTCGTCCTTGCCTTCAGCGGAGAGGGTCGCCGCGAGATTCACCACCTGGGTGTCTGTCTCGTCAGGGTAGGCAACTTCAAAAAAGGTGACAGCTTTGTCGTCGTCCCTGTTGTCTGCCGCCAGTCCGGCCGCCTCGCGGGCAATCCATTTGTCGCCCGGGAATTTCGAGTACGCCTGCTGTGCGTCCTGGTAGCGGGCCTTGGGCGGGACTGCCATCCTGCGCAGCAGCACAAGCAACTCGCGGTAAGCCTCACTGATAGCGAAGTGTTCCAGGAAGCGCCGGTAGTGCGACTCGGCGCGGGCAAGGTCGCGGCCTGCTGAGTCTCGCCGTGCTTGCGCCAGCAGAAGCTCAGGCGCCTCCGGCCAGCGAAGGCTGGCGATGCTGAGCAAGCCATCCAGCACGACGGGATCAGAGCTCATGTTGAGCAGGGCCGCGGCCTCGGCCGGAGAGCGGAGCAGGTCGCAGGCCTGCGGAAACGATTGAAGCTGGCAAAGGACGTTTGCAAGCTGGAGGCGTCGATCCGGGTTCGATGGATCAAGCTTGAGAAGTTCTTCCGCTCCCTGCTGCGCGTCGACGAACCTGCCTGCCTGCTGAAGACAGTCCAGGCGGAGCTTGCGAGCGCTGTTGTCCCCAGGTGCGATCACGAGCAGCCTGCCGAGTGTCACGGCGGCTGCGTCAAACTGCTTCAGCTTGATAAAAGATTGCGCCACGGCGCGTAGAACGCGTGTGTCGCCCGGGAGCAGGCTCAACGCGGCATGCAGCAGGCCAGGCGCGGAGCTTTCGTCTGCCTGCACCGCTGAAGGATCCTGGATGGTCGCGATCAGCAGGTCGCGAGCGTTTGCCTGCAGCAGCAGGGCGATGCCTTGCTCAGGTCGCCTGAGAAGCAAGCACAGCAGACCGCACTCGGAGAGCACCTTCGCCTGGCCCGGCCAGGCAACCAGCGCGCGCTGCAGCCAAAGCTCACACTCGGCAGTCTCCTGCTCTCCTAATGCGGCAGCAGCAGCGCGCAGGCGCACAGACCGCAGGATGCCGGCCCAGGTCGCGGCGTCCTTGTGTCCGTCGTTGAGCAGAGCCGTGAGCAGGTCAAAGGTTTCGCCATGCCTGCCTTGCGCGTCGGCCAGGCGAGCGCGTTCCAGGCGGAAGAGGGGATCGGAAGGGTAGTAGCTTCGCGCCCAGTCCAGTATGGATTCCGCTTCAGGGAAACGCCTGAGACGGCGTAGCATCTGGGCTGCGCCGAGCAGTGCCTCCGCGTTGCCGGGGTCTGCGGCAAGGATGCCGCGGTAGATGCCGTGCGCTTCCAGATAGCAGCCACTGCCTGCAGCAGCCTCAGCCTGGCCGATCGCGCCAGGGGGCTTTGCGAGATCCATCACGGGGCTTGCATCCTGCACGGAGGGCTCCTGTGCGAGCGAAAAAGATCAGCGGCTTCTAAAGGCAGACGGGGCCGCAGATCGCCGGTAGAGGCCGGTACAAACGAACACGGCATCGTACCGCGCGCAGGTGTAAGCTGCAAGAGCGGAAGGACCTGGCCCGTTGACCCAGGCACCCGGGCATCGCTCACGCGGACCCCAGAATTCACCGCAGATTCGCATGACCGCAAGCTGACCTGGGGTAAGGTGAAAGCAATGTCCACCCTAGCGCCCGCACGCGTAAGCCCTGCGTCCAAGGAAGACACACGCTTGAGCCAGACTGTTTTCGTCCTTGAAGACGATACCGATATCTCTCGACTGGTGCTGCACCATCTTGGAGCGGCCGGGTACACGGTCCGGCACTACGGTACCCCCGCGGAGATCATCGGTGATGCCGAGCGGCTGAGCCCGGCGCTCTTTCTGCTCGACATCATGGTTCCTGGCGGCGATGGGCTCGACCTGTGCCGCAAGCTCAGAAGCCACCCCGCCCTTTCCACCGTGCCGATCATCTTTATGACCGCGCGCGCGGCTGAGAACGATCGCGTGCTCGGCCTTGAGCTCGGCGCCGACGACTACATCACCAAGCCCTTTTCCACACGTGAGCTGGTAGCTCGCGTCAAGGCCGTTCTGCGGCGCTTCGAGCGGCCTGCCGGACCATCGGTGATCAGCTTCGACGAGATCGTGATCGATGCCGGCGCCATGCAGCTGAAGGTGCGCAGCGAGCTGACGACCACCACCGCGACCGAGTTCCGCCTGCTCGATTACCTGGCCCGGCACCCGGGACGGGTGTTCAGCCGCGACCAGCTGCTTGATGCAGTCTGGGGCGATGCTCGTTTTGTCACTCCACGATCGGTCGACGTGTATGTGCGCCGCATTCGGGAGAAGATCGAGGTGGATCCTGAGAATCCGCGGTATCTTAGGACAGTGCGGGGCGCTGGGTACCGGTTCGAGATGCCCAGGCCCATCGCGTCGTCCTGATAGCGCAGTGATCTCGGGCGCGGTTGTTCATGCGCTCCGCCAACCATGCGCGGACGGCCGAGGATTACGCTAACCAAGGACCGCCAATCATGACCGGTCGCGTCTTCTCAAAGCTTCTCTTTTCTTTCCTGCTGGTGCTTTGCGTGGGCACGGCAGTGCTGGACTTCTCGCTGCGGCGGATCGTCGAGCACTCGCTCTACTCTGAGGCCGAACAATCGACCACCGCAAAGGCGCGGTTGCTTGCCGAGGCGCTTGAACACGCAGAGCCCCGGCGCAGAACGCCAGACCAG
>CAZZYO010000053.1:0-24772 GCA_964658255.1 Candidatus Babeliales bacterium | reverse complement strand
GCGGCCCGTCATACTTGAAGACGCCTGCAAGGTTCATCAGCAAACCTGTCTTCCCCAGCACTCCATAAAGTCCCTATGTTGCTGATAAAGCAGATGCGGTCTCGGTTTCAAACTTCATCTCCTTCCGCATTTCAGCCGGGCAGGGTTATTTGCCTGTTGTCGTCAGCGCAGCAGAGTGCATAGGCCACTTGCTCTGCAGACGATACACCTTGCCTTACGTGAAGTGGGGAGTCCTGCCTTCTCGGTTTAAACTTGAGTGTCAGCTATCAAGTGAGAGTCCCTGTGCATCGCCTACTCCAAAACATGAACCCGCAGCAGCAGGCCGGCGTCGAGAGCGTCGACGGGCCGGTGCTGATCCTTGCCGGCGCGGGGTCAGGCAAGACGCGCGTCATTACTCACCGCATCGCCTACCTGGTCGAGGAGCGCGGGGTTGCGCCGGACTCGATCCTTGCCGTCACCTTTACCAACAAGGCTGCCAAGGAGATGGCCGAGCGCGTCGACAAGCTGATGGGCGCCACCACCCTGGCCAAGCCCGTCCTGTCGACCTTTCACTCCTTTTGCGTGCGCATGCTGCGACGCGACATCGAGGCGCTGCGTGTGAATGGTGAAGGCCTCACGCGTACCTTTGCCATCTACGACGATGCGGACCAGCAGCAGGTGGCCAAGCAGATCATCCGGCGCATGGGCCTTGACGACAAGCAATTGACGCCGCGCAACGCCATGGGCAAGATCAGCTGGGCGAAGAACCACATGCTTGACCCGCAGGAGTTCTACCTGCAGTCGTCAGACCCGCTGTCAGAGCGCGTCGCGCACATCTATGAGGCGTATCAGAAGGAGCTGCGTAAGGCGAACGCGCTCGACTTCGACGACCTGCTGCTGGAGGCTGTGCACCTGCTCAAGGCGGCGGGCGAGGTGCGCGAACGCTACAACCGACGCTACCGCTACCTGCTCATCGACGAGTACCAGGACACCAATCGCCCGCAGTACGAGCTGATGAAGCTGCTCGCCGGGGCAGAGAACAATGTCTGCGTGGTCGGCGACGAAGACCAGAGCATCTACTCCTGGCGCGGTGCCGACATCAAGAACATCCTTGAGTTCGAGAAGGACTTTCCAGGCGTCAAGACGATTCGCCTGGAGCAGAACTACCGCTCAACGCAGATCATCCTGGAGGCGGCTGGCGCGGTCGTCGCGCAGAACCAGCAGCGCAAGGGCAAGGACCTGTGGACCTCGCGTGAGGGTGGCGGCAAGATTGGCTACTACGAGGCGCCTGATGGCGAGAACGAGGCGCTCTTCGTCGCCGACTATCTCAACAAGTACCTGCGCAAGGCGGCTGAGGATGCGGAAAGCCCGCGAGCCGCTGTGCTCTACCGGACCAACTCGCAGTCGCGCCTGATTGAAGAAGCGCTGCGCCGCTACGGCATTACTTACACCATGGTCGGCGGGTTCTCGTTCTATGAGCGCGCCGAGATCAAGGACATCCTCTCCTATCTGAAGCTGGTGCAGAACCCGCATGACTCGATCGCTCTGCAGCGGGTAATCAACACGCCTGCGCGTGGCATTGGCAGGACGACGATGGACACGCTTGAGCGCCTGGCGATTGAAACCGGGGTGAGCACCTGGACTGCGATGGGCCAGGCCTTGCGCGAGCGCTTGCTGCCGTCGCGGGCGCTGATAGCGCTTGATAGCTTCCGGCGGATGATTGCAGACGCGCGGGCGCTGCTCGCGCCGGACTTCGCGGGGAAGCTGGCCGACGACCTCGCAGCTGACCCGGCTGGCGATGCAGATGCTGAAGCCACGCTTGCCATGAGTGCGGGCCACACGGCCGAGACCAGGGACGATGTGCCGGTTGAACTGGATACGACCTTTCACGCATCGGACGACACCAGCTTTGCGTTCGGCGACGCGGTGCAAGGTTCGCTGCTTGATAATCTTGACGGATCAGAAGAAAGCGCGGCGGACTTCAATCCGGACTCGTTCGGCGATGCCGAGGACGACACGAGCGAGACAAATGCAGTCGACGCAACCAGCTTCAACCCGTTCGCAGAGGAAGATAAGCCGGCGCGGAGCACCGCAGGGACGCGCGCGCGCATTCTGCAGCCCGCCTCGGCGACTAACCAGCAGCCCGACCCTGCGGAAGTAGCCCGTGCTGCCCGAGAAGCAGAAACGGAGGCCGCTTTCCGTAAGCCCGGCGACCCGGCAACACTACCCGAGCTGATTCGCTTTATCAACGATCGCTCCGGCTACATCCGGGCGCTGGAAGAAGAAGGAACGCCGGAGGCTTTCTCCCGCATCGAGAATTTGAAGGAACTGGCCAACGCCGCGCAGGACGCTCAGTCCCGCGGCGAGACCCTGTCGGAGTTTCTCGATCATGCTGCGCTGGTCTCGGACACAGACAAGTTTGACGCTGATGCCCGCGTGACGCTGATGACCCTGCACGCTGCCAAGGGCCTTGAGTTCCCCGCCGTCGTGCTGGCCGGGATGGAAGAGGCGCTCTTCCCGCACTCGCGCTCACTCACCGATCCGACGCAGATGGAAGAGGAGCGCCGCCTCTGTTACGTCGGCATGACGCGCGCCATGGATTCGCTGGTGCTGACGCGTGCGCGCTACCGCCGCCGCTATGGCAACGATATGCCGGAGGCAAGTGTGCCCTCGCGCTTCCTGGATGAAGTGCCGGCGCACCTGATCGAAGAGATCGGCGGCTCGCAAGCCCTTGCCGCCCAGCAGCGGGTCAGTGGCTGGGGAAGCTACGGCGGTGCCGCTCGCAACAGCAGCTTCTACGGAGGCGGGGCCGCGCGCGGCCGAAATCAGGATCAGACCGGCGAACGCCACTACAGCTACGAGGATGAAGACCAGCGGCCGGCCGAGCGCACCGCCCCCTCCTATCGCCCAGCGCCGGGCACGGCTGCTCGCCAGGCAGCGGCGAGCGCGCAGGCCCGCACCGGGGCTATCCCCAAACCGTCCGGCACAGGCTCGCTCGACAACATCGCCTCCTTCTTCAGCGGGCGCGGCGTGACGGGTCCCAGGCCGAAGCTTGAAGTCGAGCCTCCGTCAGGGGCTACCGGCTTCAAGGCCGGCGCCCGCGTCCGGCACCCGAAGTATGGCGAGGGCCAGGTGGTGAGACGGGAAGGGGATGGGAACGACGCAAAGTTAACCGTGAGCTTTCACCAGCACGGAGTCAAAAAGCTGGTTGAGAAATTTGCCAAACTGGAACGAGCCTAGAAGGTGGTCCCACACATGACCGAATTGTGCGCTGCGTAACAGAATCTTGTGGCCAGAGCCATGCAGCGTGCATATGCTCCTGGCATGCAGACTGCGGTTTCTTCTCCTCACCCTTACCTTCTGAACCGTGCAGGCGGCATTGTGCAGATTAAGTCCTTTTCGCTCATTGGGCAGAAGCTCACCATGGATGCTGTGAGCGACAAGCCGCTGACCGGGGTCTACCAACTGGTATACCGCTGCGAAGATCACGGGCCCCTCGACATCAAGCAGAACATCGAGTCCGATGGGCAAAGCTGGACGTTACTTGAGCCGTTTTCCACGGAGGAAGACTGCGACGTCTGCTACCCGGAAGCCTGCACGTAAGCCTTGGCGCGCTTTGAAAGGATCGGCTGCGACTGCCGTATGTAGTAAAACGGTAGATACAGTTCGTTTCCTAGAAAGAAGAAACCGCATGGCAAATACCAAGAGCGTAGAAAGCACCGAAGAGCGCAAGGCACTCAAGCGCGCTGCAAGGAAGAAGGCTGCACCAAAGGGGCCGCGCACCGGCGCTCGCGGCGAAAGCAAGCAGAAGATCAAGAAGGCTGCACGTGGCGCCAGCAAGCGCTAGAAGATAAGGCGTTTCCCCGCCCTGAACGCTCTCTCGCAGCTTGAGAGTGGCGGCCAGGGCGGTGCTGTGTCCGGCGAGCTTGTGCAGCTGCCTGGTGTGATACGGTTCCCTCATCCCCTTGTCGCGATCCCGTATCGCGATCCTGCGTTGAGGAGCCCTTCGCCCTGCCCAGCCAACTCTTCGCCAAGAAGTCGATTGACAAACTGATCGCACAATCCTGCGAGCCTGAGCACGCACTCAAGAAGACTTTGGGGCCCGTGTCGCTCACGGCCCTGGGCATCGGCGCCGTGATCGGGTCCGGCATCTTCACCGTGATCGGTACAGCAATCTCCGGCGAAAAGTTTGACACGACCTCTATCCTGAACACTCCGGTAGCCGACTACCTGGTACACCACACGGCGCTTGCCGGCCGCCCCGGCGCTGGTCCAGCGCTGGCGCTCTCGCTCGTCCTGGTTGCGGTCGTATGCGCCTTTACCGGCCTTTGCTATGCCGAGCTGGCGTCGATGATCCCGATTGCCGGCTCGGCTTACACCTATACCTATGCCACCATGGGCGAGCTGATCGCCTGGATCATTGGCTGGGACCTGATTCTTGAGTACGCCTTCTCGAACATGGCTGTATCAGTCGGCTTTGCCGCGCATATGGTGGACCTCCTGGACTGGCTCGGCATCCACCCGTCTCTGCGATGGATTTCGCCGGCCTACCTGCCAAGCGGCTTGACGGACCTGGCGGGCAAGCCACTGTACGGTTCCGGCTGGCACCTCGGCTTCAATATTCCTGCTTTCCTGATCGTGATGCTGCTTACGGTGGTGCTGGTGCGCGGCATTCGCGAGTCAGCCCGCACCAACAACCTGATGGTGCTGCTCAAGATAGCGGCCATCGTCATCTTCGTCTACGCGGCTTCCAGCTACATCAAGCCTGCAAACTGGCACCCGTTCTACCCAAATGGTTGGTCAGGCGTGTTGACTGGCGGGTCGATCATCTTCTTCACGTACATCGGCTTCGATTCCGTTTCGACTGCAGCCGAGGAGTGCAAGAACCCGCAGCGTGACGTGCCCATCGGTATCATCGCGACGCTGATCGTGTGCACGGTCTTGTATATCGGCGTGGCCGTGGTGCTTACCGGGCTGGTGAAGTGGGACACGCTCATTGACGACGCCGCGCCCGTCGTGAACACGCTCAAGAAGCTCTCTCTGCAGTCCGGCGGCCATGCCCTGCACTGGGTGCGGCTAGTCATTCTGCTGGGCGCTTTGCTGGGCATGATCTCGTCGATCCTGGTCTTCCAGATAGGCCAGGCACGGGTCTGGTACGCCATGTCACGAGATCGGCTGCTGCCGGCAGTCTTCTCTCGCGTGCACCCAAAGTTTCGTACGCCTGCTGTTTCCACCTGGGTTGCAGGGTTGATCGTCGGCGTACCGGCTGGGCTGCTGGATATCGGTACCTTTTCTGATCTCTCGAATATCGGCACGCTCTTCGCCTTTGTGCTCGTGTCTATTGGCGTGCTCATCCTGCGGATCAAGCAGCCCGAGCGACACCGCAGCTTCCGCTGCCCCGGCGGGCCGGTCCTGCCGGTCCTCAGCGTTCTTTTCTGCACCCTGCTCATGGCGGGGCTGCCCATCATGACCTGGCTCCGCTTCTTTGTCTGGCTAGGCATCGGCCTGCTTATCTACTTTCTGTACAGCCGTAAGCGCAGCGAGTTTGCCAAGCCTTAGCTCGCGAGCCGCACCCGGCGGGCTCGACCGGCATCCAATCGATAATCGGTGTCCGTTGTCCCGTATAACTTCAGGAGATTGACCTACATGCCCCAAGCGCACGGTTATGCAGCCCAGGATGCAACCACACCCCTCTCGCCCTACACCTTTGAGCGGCGCGAGCCCGGCGAAAAGGACGTGGTTGTCCAGATCGAGTTTTGTGGTGTCTGCCACTCTGACATTCACCAGGCGCGCAACGAGTGGAAGACTTCGACCTTCCCGGTCGTTCCAGGCCACGAGATCGTCGGCAAGGTGACCGCGGTTGGCTCCGGCGTGACCAAGTTCAAGGTCGGCGACGTCGCAGCGGTCGGTGTCATTGTCGATAGCTGCGGCGTGTGCGAGAACTGCAAGGACAATGAAGAGCAGTACTGCCTCAAAGGTGCGGTGGAAACCTACAACAGCAAGGAATATAACGGGGACCGCACCTACGGCGGCTACTCGGACGTGATCGTGACGGACGAGAAGTTTGTCCACACCATCTCGCCGAAGCTTGACCCTGCCGGTGTGGCGCCTTTGCTGTGCGCAGGCATCACGACCTACTCGCCGCTGCGGCACTGGGGCGTCAAGGCCGGGCAAAAGGTCGGCGTGGTGGGCCTGGGCGGACTGGGGCACATGGGACTTAAGTTCGCGCACTCGTTTGGTGCGCACGTGGTCCAGTTCACAACCTCGATGAACAAGGCCGACGACGCCAAGCGCCTTGGTGCGGATGAGGTCGTCCTGTCAAAGGATAAGGCGCAGATGGATGCACATAAAGGCACATTCGACTTTATCCTCGACACGGTTTCGGCCGACCACGACATCAACGCCTATCTCGGCCTGCTGAAGCGCAATGGCACGCTATGCCTGGTAGGGCTGCCGGAGAATCCGATCCCGGTCGCACCCTTCAGCGTGGTCGCAAATCGTCGCTCGCTCGCCGGATCGGGCATCGGCGGCATGCAGCAGACGCAAGAGATGCTGGACTACTGCGCCGAGCACGGTATCGTCTCCGATGTCGAGATCATCGCGATCGATCAGATCAATGAAGCCTATGAACGGGTGATCAAGTCGGACGTGCGATACCGCTTCGTGATCGACATGAAGACGCTGAAGAAGTAGCAGCTGGACGAGGCAAGAGAAAGCCCGGACTGCAGAGTCTGGGCTTCCCTGGCCTGGCGTGCTGGTCAAACTTCCGCGCTTCCGCACGCGCTTCCAGGAGCGTTGCCTCCCTACCTCGCCAATGGACCGCATCGCTGCTGCGCTTGACACATCGGCTGACCGTCTATGAGTCCTGTCTGCGCGCTGTAGCGCTGTCGCGCCAATCATCACCACGCCCAGCTACGCCGATGACCAGCAGCAGGAACATCTCGAGCTTCCGGTTCGCGCCCACCCTACCTGGTTGATACCCTAAGCGCCTGCGCGCCGCGCGTTATGATGAGTTTGGTCCTGCATTGCCTTCCGGAGTTAACCTGCGGGCCCCGTAACCGTTGTTCCAGAGGCCGCTTGCAGAACCGTGGTTTGTGACAAGGAGAGCTTGTGAGGTTTCGCGTTCCTGCCTTTGCTCTTGGACTGGGTGCTCTGTTGGCAGCACTTCCCGCGGCGCATGCCGATGCCAATCAGGATTTCCGCTCGCTCGTCGACCAGTACTATAACCTGGCGCTGCCCTACCAGCCATCACAGGCGACCGCGCTCGGTATCCATACCTGGGACGCGAAGCTGGAGAACTACAGTCACTCGAACATAGAGACTGAGATCCGTGGCCTGCACTACTTCCTGAAGAAGTTTGAAGCCGTACCAGCGGCAAAGCTCGATGAGAGCACGCAGGGCGACCTGGCCATGATGCAGAACAGCCTGCGCTCGCAGCTGCTCTCGCTCGAGACGATCCGGATGTGGGAGAAGAATCCGGACAATTACTCGAGCGGCATCACTGGCGCGGCATTCGTGCTGATGGAGCGCAGATTTGCGCCGGCCAACGACCGACTGCGTGCGCTTGTCTCGCGCGAGAAGCAGATGCCGGCGGTGTTTACCGTGGCGCGCGAGAACCTGAAGAACCCGCCGAAGATCTACACCCAGATCGCACTTGAGCAGATTCCGGACCTGATCAGCTTCTTCCAGAATGACGTTCCCGCAGCTTTCTCTGACGCAACCGATGCGGCGCTGAAGGCCGAGTTCGCGAAGACCAATGCAGCAGTCATCGCTGCATTGCAGGCTTATGGAGATTGGCTGAAGACCGACCTGCTGCCACGGTCGAACGGCGAGTTCAAGTTTGGCGCGGACACCTTCTCAAAGAAGCTGGCGTATGACGAGATGGTGGATACGCCGCTCGACAAGCTGCTTGAGATTGCCTATGCGGACCTGCATAAGAATCAGGCCGAGTTTGCCCGGATAGCCAAGGAAGTGGACCCTGCCAAGGAACCCAAGGAGGTGCTCGCCGAGCTCGCAACCATCCACCCTGCTCCAGACCAGCTGCTTTCAAGCTTCCAGGGGACCTTTGACGGGTTAATCCAGTTCATCCGCGAGAAGAAGATCATCACCATCCCTTCCGAGGTGCGCCCGACGCTTGAGGAGACGCCGCCGTTTATGCGGGCGACGACCCAGGCGTCCATGGACCCGCCGGGACCGTTTGAGACGGGTTCGAAGGCCGCTTACTTTAACGTCACGTTGCCGGAGAAAAGCTGGACCCCGGCGCATGTGGCTGAGCATATGGCCGCGTTCAACGTAGGCACGGTTGTCAGCACGTCGGTCCACGAGGCGTACCCGGGTCATTACGTGCAGTTTCTCTGGGTCAACAATACGAACCTGAGCAAGGTGCGCAAGATCGTCAATGCCAGCTCGAACGTCGAAGGCTGGGCGCATTACTGCGAACAGATGATGCTGGACCAGGGCTACGGCCAGCCGGGCCAGGGCGCGCCGACAGGGCCTGAGGGCGAGCGGGAATCTAGGCTCATCCGCCTGGGTCAGCTGCAGGATGCTCTGCTGCGGGATGCCCGATTCGTGGTCGGGATCAAGATGCATACCGGGCAGCTCACCTTTGACCAGGCAGCAGACTTCTTCGTGACCGAGGGCTACCAGTCACGGTCGATCGGCGAGGTCGAGACCAAGCGCGGGACCTCGGACGCCACTTATCTTTACTACACGCTGGGCAAGCTCCAGATCATGAAGCTGCGCGCTGATCTGGAGGCCAGGCAGGGCGCCGCGTTCTCTTTGCAGCAATTTCATGACGACTTCATGAAGCAGGGTGGCGCGCCGATCAAGATTGTTCGCAAGGCCATGCTCGGAGACGACTCGCCCACGCTGTGACCGCTCTGCCGGTAGAAGCATCCCATGCCAGGAAGGAATTGAGACACAGTGAGCAAATTGAAGGTACGCAAAGCGGTCTTTCCCGCGGCCGGACTCGGCACGCGTTTTCTGCCGGCGACTAAGGCGATCCCCAAGGAGATGCTGTCGCTGGTCGATAAGCCGATCATCCAGTACGGGGTGGAGGAGGCGCTCGCAGCAGGGATCGAGGAGATCATCATCGTGACCGCTCGCGGCAAAAGCGCTATCGAGGATCACTTTGATACGAGCTTTGAGCTGGAAGCGACGCTGGAGAAAAAAGGCAAGAAGGAGCTGCTGGAGCTGGCTCGTCACATCTCCGAGATGGCGCAACTGGTCTATGTGCGCCAGCGCGAGGCGCATGGGTTGGGCCATGCCGTGCTGATGGCAAAGGACCTGGTCGGGGATGAGCCATTCGCCGTCCTGCTGCCCGATGACGTGATGGACTGCCCCACGCCCTGCCTGAAGCAGATGATCGACGCCTTTGACGATGTGCAGGGTTCGATCATTGCCTCCGAGGTAGTAGAAGGCCCGGCGATCTCGGCGTACGGTGTGCTCGCCGGACACGAGGTGCCGGGTAAGCCGCGGCTGTTTGACGTCTCGGGCATGGTGGAAAAGCCTAAGTTTGAGGAGGCACCGTCCAAGAACGCCATCATCGGCCGGTACATTCTTACGCCGGGGATCTTTGCCGAGATCGAGAAGACCGGCCGCGGCGCAGGCGGCGAGATCCAGCTCACCGACGGCATCAAGGGTTTGCTCGCTTCTGAAAAGGTGTACGGCTTCAACTTCGAAGGCACGCGCCACGATGCCGGGGATAAGTTTGGCATGCTGAAGGCCACAGTTGACTTTGCTTTGCAGCGCGAGGACCTCGGTCCGCGGTTCCGCGAGTACCTGAAGTCACTTCACCTTTAACGGCCGGGACGTTTTCTCTAGGCGGACATTCACAGCATATGTGCAGTCTGAACTCAAAGCGCTCCGGGCCCGCGGCGCCAGGAGCGCTTTGGTTTTCTCATGGACCGCCACTTCGGCTTTGCGGCGGTGTACGAGGGACTAGCTAAAGTTTGCGGCTCCGGCCTCGGCAACGGACTGGTCCTGTGGCTTGGTGCCGCCACTGACGCCGATCGCGCCCACAACCTGGCCGTCGCGCTTCAGCGGGATACCGCCCGCAAAGATCATGACCTTGCCGCCATTCGACACGTGGATGCCATAGAACTGCTGGCCGGGCTGTGCGTTGTCTGCCAGGTCAATGGTCGCCAGGTCAAAGGCGCGCGCTGTGAACGCCTTGTTCATCGCAATGTCGATTGATCCCAGCCAGGCGTTCTCCATGCGCGCGAAGGCAAGCAGATTATTGCCTGCGTCGACCACCGCGATGTTCATTGGCTGGCCGAGCTCCGCTGCCTTTTTCTCTGCCGCTGCGATCACTTCGCGTGCTTCGTTCAATGTAACGCTGACTGCCATGCCTGATCTTCTCCGTGCTGCTGTTCTCGAGTTGGATGCTGCCAGGGGTGTTACTGGGGAAGGAGCGTGCCCTGCGCCGCGCCAGCCTGCTCATGCGCGTGGTAGCTCGAGCGGACTAAGGGCCCCGACTCGACGTGGCGGAAACCCATGCGCAGGGCCTCTTCCTTCATGAAGGCGAACTCCTGCGGCGTGTAGATCCGGGCCATCGGCAGGTGGTCTTTCGACGGCCGCAGATACTGACCGATGGTCAGCACGTTGGTGCCCACCGCTGCCAGGTCGCGGTAGACCTGCAGCAGCTCGTGCATCTCCTCACCGAGGCCGACCATCACGCCCGACTTTGTCACCATGGATGGATCGATTTCCTTGGCGTATGCGAGCAGGCGCAGCGTGCGTTGATAGCGAGCGCCCGACCGCACGACACGGTAGAGCCGCGGAACAGATTCCGTGTTGTGGTTCAGTATCTCGGGCTTTGCGTCGACCACGGTCCTGATCGCTTGGGGATTGCCCTGGAAGTCAGGGATGAGTACCTCAACCTGGCAGCCGGGAGCCTGCATGCGGATCTGCCGGATGACCTCGGCGAAGATGCGCGCGCCACCGAGTACATCGTCATCGCGATTGACACTGGTGATGACAGCGAACTTGAGCCCGAGTTGCGCGACAGCCTCGGCGATCCGGCGGGGCTCGTCCAGGTCTATCGCCTGTGGCCGGCCCTTCGGGACCGCGCAAAACCCGCAGCGCCGCGTGCACAGGTTGCCGAGCATCATGAAGGTTGCCGTGCGATGGCTCCAGCATTCGCCGATGTTGGGGCAGTGCGCCGACTCGCAAACAGTGTGCAGGTTCAGCGAGCGAGCGAGCTTCTTCAGGTCGTGGTAGTTCTCGCCACCCGGCGCCCGCGCCTTGAGCCACTCGGGCTTGGGAGCGGGCTTGCGCGGAGCCAGGTCAATCTGGACAAGTGGGGTGGCGGCAGCCATACCACTCATCTTAAACGAGGGTCCCGAAAAAGCGTCGGGACGCTAGCGCAACCGCTCAATGACAGCCGGCCGCACCAGGTACAGGAAGAAGATCATGTTCACCATCACCAGGACGAGCGCCGGCGGCTGGTGGAAGCGCAGCCCGGCCCACACGCCGTAACAGACGGAGAGGAATGCAGTCGCGAGCGAGATCGCCCATCCCCAGCGCCGGCGCTTGAGCAGGCCCTGGGCGCCGGCTGCGATCAGGGCGCAGATGGCGGTGACAATCGCGGGAAAGTGGTGAGCGATGACGCCGAAAAGGCCGATGCCGCAGACCACCAGCATCCAGAGCGCGATGATCGCCATGCCGGGGAGCAGGTCAGGGGTCGTCGGTTGGGAAGTGCTGGTAACAGGGTCGGTCAGGTTGGTCATAGTGTGTGCAGGTAGGCAAGCAAATGTTCGAGCTCCTGCTCGTCGAGTGTACGTCCGAAGGCGGGCATCATGCCCCGGCCGCGCACGATCACGTTCGCAACCGTGTCATCGTTGGCTGGGGCGCCGCTTGGCAGGTAGGGATTGCGCAGCACGGCGTAGAGACCTGGGCCGTGCAGAGGCGCGCTTGAGTTTGGATAGTGGCACCCTCCGCAGCGCTGCACGTACAGCTCGCGGCCGGCGGACTCGATCGGCGACAGCGCGGTAAGAGGCTTGGAGGGCGCGAGCCGGGGTCCGCACCCGCCCAGCAGAGCGGCTGAGGCTGAGAAGAGCACCGCAGCTGTTACGTATCTATCGGTAAGTGCCGACAACTGTTACTTTCCTTTTTCGTGGGCTCTGGCCGGGTTTCGGGTCAACCGCAGATCCTTCACTCGTCCAGGATGACCGCTTTCTCTCGAAGATGCGCTGGTTCATTCAGAAGGATCGATACCAGTTCAGGATGACACCTTGCGTGCTTCAAGGCGAACCTGGGCCACTTGGGCGGTCCAGATGTCAGCCTTCAGCTGATCCAGCTTCCCGCCACCTAACGCCGTCTCCTACACTGACACCTGTTCCAGAGCGTCGTCATCCTGAACAAAAGGGAGGAATCTGCGCTTGCCGTGTTCCTGCTCTCACGCTCAAAATGCAGCCGCGATCGCCGCGACCACCCCGTCGAGCGTACCGCGGGTGCCCTCGCCTGCGGCATCGTTGCATAGAACAGAGAAGGCGAGCGAGCGCCCGCTGGCGGCAGTCAGATACCCGCTCAGCGTGTTGACTTCAGAGAGTGTGCCGGTCTTCGCGACGACCCGTCCCTTTAGCGGCCCGGTGGTAAACCGCCCTGTAAGCGAACCGTCGACTCCACCCACCGGCAGCGAGGCCCGGTAAGCCGCTCCCCAGCTTTGGCGCTGTGCATAGACAAGTAGAGTGGTGGCCGCGCGAGGCGTGATCAGGTCCTCAGACGAGAGTCCTGAACCGTCAAAGAAAGTGAAATCCTGCGGGTCCAAGCCCGCCGTTACCAGGAACTGCCGCACCACCCGGACCCCCTGTGGGAGCGTGCCATCATCCCCCTGCGCACGACCCAACAGGCGCAGAAGCAGCTCGGCGTGCAGGTTTTGCGAGACCTTGTTGGTCACGGTTACGAGCTCGCCTAGCGGCGGCGAGGTACGGCTTGCCACCAGGCGCCCGGCGATGGATGGGAGGGTGAGCGGGTGCGCGGGCATGGGCTCGCGAGTCTCCCGGGCAAAGGGCTCAAGATCCCGCGCCGGGCGATGGGCCGGGGCGCTTTCGCCCGAGACCGCGACACCATGCGCGATGAGCGCCATTCTGAAGGCAGCTGCCGCAAAAGCGGCGGGATCGTGGATTGCGACCGCAACACTCTGGGGCTTGCTGCCGAGCGCCACGACCCCGTAGGCGACCAGCGGACCGCCATCCACCTCGCGCGCGAGACCAAGGTGCGCGTCAGCGCCGGGCGGCGCGGTGGTCGCCAGGTTCTCCAGAGCATCGGCGCCGGGCGTAAACGCCGGCTGCGAGCCTGTGCCCGCGGGAGGATTCCAGGTGAGCCCAGCAGGGTCGCCGGCATGGGCTCCCGGCGAGACCAGCAGGTAGCGCACGTTATCGTTGACTGTGAGAGCGGAGACCGGCGCGCCATAGTCCCACTGCAGGTCGTCCCAGGCCCAACCCTGGGCATAGCGCTCGTAAGCGAAGGCGGTGTCGTCGCCCAGAACGGGGCCATCGACGCTGCGAATGCCGGATGCGGCTACCTGGGCGGCGAGATCATCGAGAGCCTTCAGCGCGTTTTCGTCGCGCGCGGTCTTCCCGGCATAGGGGTAAGCCCGCCCGGAGAGCGAGGGGTCACCACCGCCCACCAGGCGCAGCGGGCCTTGCAGGTGTCCGTCCGCCGACATCGGCCCCTCGGCGACCACGGTAGTGCGCATGGTGAACCCGGGCCCTAGCAGCGCCAGCGCCGCGGCGGTGGTAAACAGCTTTGCGTTTGACGCTGGCTGAAAGAGCTGGCCCTCGTTGCGCGCGTAGAGTGTCGTTCCCGTGTTGGCGTCCACCACGGAGATACCCCAGTGGGCGCGGGCCGCTGCCGGGGACGACAGAGCAGACTCAATGGCAGCCGCGACGTTCTGCCCTGCGGATGTGGACGCAGGTGGCGTGGCCAGGCTTGCGCTGCCTGCAGCTGTTTGTCCCGGGGCATAAGCAGCCTGGGAGACGAGCAGCATCACGAACGACGCTCCGGAGAGAACAGCTTTCCGCAGGCGTGTCTCGGCCGCCCGTAGGCTCATGTGCAAGAGGGGCATGCTGGCCGGAGTGTAGCATCGAGGGCGATGAGCTTCGCCACACGCCCCTGCACCGCCTGGCAACTGCGTACGCGGAGCCTTGCGCTCGGCGCCACAACGCAGGTCATGGGCATCGTCAACGTGACGCCAGACTCGTTCTCCGAGGGCGGTGCTGGGTACCGGGCCACCGCGACGGCCGAGGCGGCCATCGAGCGTGGACTGCAGCTGCTGGACCAGGGCTCGGCGATCCTTGACCTAGGCGGCGAGTCGACCCGGCCTGGCTCGCACGCCGCGACAAAGCACGCGTTGTCCGCGCTGGAGGAGCAGGAGCGAGTCCTTCCAGTGGTGCAGGGCATATTGCGGGAGCGCCCTGGCGCGGTCCTCTCGGTTGACACCTACCGGGCGCTAACTGCGAAGGTAGCAATCGCGGCGGGATGCGAGATTGTCAATGACGTGAGCGGCTTGCTGTGGGACGAGGCGATGGCTGCCACATGCGCCGAGCTGCGCTGCGGAGTGGTGATAATGCACACGCGCGGACGCCCGGATGAGTGGCGTACCCTCCCGCCGTTGGCGCCCGAGGCAGTGCTGCTGCTGGTCCTGCGTGAGTTGCAGGTGCGGCTCGTTGCTGTAGACAACGCAGGCATTCTCCGCGAGCGCATTGTGCTTGATCCTGGCTACGGCTTTGGGAAAGCGTTTGACGCGAACTACCCTTTGCTGGCCCACCAGGAGAAGCTTCTAGTATTAGGCTGTCCGCTGCTGGCCGGCGTGTCGCGAAAATCATTCCTGGGACGGACGCTCGCGCAAGTCTCCGGGGGGATTGACGCTCCGCCCAACGCTCGCGGATCGGCCACCATAGCGGCCGTTGTGGCAGCGGTGCTTGCCGGTGCCAGCCTGGTGCGGGTGCATGATGTGCGGGCAGCGGTCGAAGCGGTAGCTATCGCCGACGCCATCCTGGCAGCCGACAGCCCACACCTGTGAACCAATGCTTGTCCTTAACGGTCCAGGTGGAAGAAGGCTGCCTCGGCGCATGGAAGGAGAAAGATATTGCTAACCCTCGCATGGAAGGTGCTCTACGCTGCCTGGGTCTCCTCGGAACTGCTGATTCTGTTTGCAACGCGCCGGCGTGCTGCAAACACCGCTGACTATGACCAGGGCTCACTGCGTATCCTGTGGCTGGTCATCGCAAGCTCGATCTTTGCAGCCTCCTGGTACGGTGCAGCGCACGCTTCCACTATCGCGCCAGGCGCACGATGGCCCTCCTCGGGATCGGCCGCCCTGCTCGCGCTAGCACTGGCCCTACGCTGGAGCGCTGTCGTTACGCTTGGCAAGTCATTCACGGCAAACGTGACCATACGCAGCGGACAGACGCTTTACCGTTCCGGTCTTTTCGCGGTCGTGCGGCACCCTTCCTACACGGGGTTGATACTGGTCTTCGTCGCACTGGGGTTCCATACGCGCAACTGGGTCAGCCTACTGATCGTTCTTGTTCCCCCGACAGCCGCGCTGCTCTATCGAATCCGGATAGAAGAACAGGCTCTCACTGTGGCTTTTGGAGCGGAGTACACGGCCTACAGCGCCAGGACGAAGCGGCTGATTCCTGGAGTGTATTGAGGCTGGAGCTAGGCGATAGCGGTCAGGCTCTCCATGGCACGCTCCTTCATCCTCTGGTAGAGTCCGGCCACTGCAAACTCCTGGAAGTGGGGCGTATGCCGATGTGCCTCTGCTGCAGCGCTGTCCTTGTACTGCTCGTAGATCAGCACCGTGTCGGGCGCATCCTCGCACCAGTGGGGCACGTAGGTGACACAGCCTGGCTCCTGGCGTGAGGCGGCCGTCAGCTTCTGGAGTATGTCGGTAATCTCGTGATGCTCCTCAGTTGGGAAGCGCATCCGTACCATAAAGCTGACCATGACGAACCCTTTCGTTTGCACAGTTGTTGAACTTAAGTTACGTTCCACGTGGAACATACGCTCAGCAGAACAATCCTGCGCGTACGGGGCAGCTCCGTCAGCGTCGCAGCTCGGCAAGCATCGCCTCGAACTCCGGCCTGGCGATCGTCTGCTCGCGGTCAGGTCCCGTTGAGATCATCCCGATCATCGCGCCAGACTCCTTCTCGAGGAAAGCCAGGTACTCCCGGGCAAGCAGCGGCAGCTCGTCATAGCTGGTGATGTGCTCGGTTGGTTGCTGCCACCCCTTCAGCGTGGTGTAGACCGGCTCGATGGACTCGAGCCCGCGTACATCGGCAGGCATCGTTTCCACAAGCTTGCCGTCGATCCGGTAGCCGGTGCAGATGGGGATTTCCGCCAGCTCGTCGAGCACGTCGAGCTTGGTGACAACCAGCCACTCGGTGCCATTGATCATGTTCGAGTAGCGAAGCAGGGGCAGGTCAAGCCAGCCGCAGCGCCGGGGACGGCCGGTGACAGCGCCGAACTCCTGCCCGCGCACCCGCAGCAGTTCGCCGGCCTGGTCGTGGATCTCTGTCGGGAACGGACCCTCGCCGACGCGGGTGACATAGGCCTTGGTGACGCCGATCACCGTGCCGATCAACGTCGGGCCGACCCCGGTACCAATGACCGCGCCGCCTGCCGTTGCCGAAGACGAGGTGACAAAAGGGTAGGTGCCGTGATCGATGTCAAGCATGGTGCCCTGGGCCCCTTCAAACATGACCGACTTGCCAGCGTGGATCTCGTTATTAAGCAGCGCCGCTGTGTCGGTCACGAAGGGCCGCAGTTCTTCGGCTGCTTTGGCATAGTCGTCGTACATGCGCGCCGGATCGAGTGGGTGCGTACCGAAGAGAGCGTTCGCAATGGTGTTCTTCTCGCGGCAGGCGTTCTCAATATGCGTCTTGAGCAGCGAGGTGTTCAGAAGGTCGACGACCCGCAAACCGTTGCGGGCCATCTTGTCTTCGTAGGCGGGGCCGATGCCGCGCGAGGTGGTGCCGATCTTCTGCCGGCCGGGAGCGCTTTCCGCAGCCAGCTCGATCATCCGGTGGTACTCGAGGATGACCTGGGCGCGATTCGAAACGACGAGCTGCCCATCGACATTCACGCCCAGCTCGCGCAGCTTGGCCACCTCCTTGAGGAAGGCCATCGGGTCAAGCACCACGCCATTGCCGATCACCGCGCGGCAGTCAGGCCGCAGCACGCCACAGGGCACTAGCTGGAGGATGAACTTCTTGCCCTGGATGATGACAGTGTGCCCTGCGTTATGTCCGCCAGCGTAGCGGGCCACCAGGGAGAAGTTTCCCGAGAGCACGTCCACGATCTTGCCCTTGCCTTCATCGCCCCACTGGGCACCCAAAATTACCGCTGTCTTTGCCTGCATGGAAGCTCGTGTTGCTCGTTTCTATCGAGAGTCGGCCACGCATCCGGAGCATGCCGTGGTCCACGGAAGATGATATAACGCGACGGACTTCAAAGCTCGCTGCAGAGGGATGCGAAGACGCACAGAGCCGGGACTGGCGGAGGGAATGATTGGCGCGCGTGCAGGCGCAGCGTTCCACACTCGATACGTAAGCGGGCCAAAGATGCTGCTTCCGTCGACTCGTGTGCTCGCTGCACCGTACCTCCGGGCCGGGCACCAGCTAGTAATAGTAGGCAAAATGGCATAGGGCGGTCGCCGAGGCGATGACGCCCGCGCGCCGACGCACTCGGACTGGAAGGCGGCCGGGCCGGCGTGCCTGTTCTTCAGGCCGGCAGCTGTAAATAAAACGAGCATAATGCAACGGCAAGTGTGGTGTCTTGTCCCCGAATCAAGCTAGCTGACGCCCAGCTTCGCGAGGATCCCTTCCTTCTTCTGCGGCTCAACACCAAGCTGCTTCAGAATGCCAAGCTCGTCCGACGATCCCCAGCGTTCCACCATCCTGCCGTCGACAAAGCGGGCGATTTGCACGCCTCGCGCCTTGATCGTTTTGCCCGTCGGAGCAATGCCCTGGAAGTCTCCCTGGTGCGTGCCGGTCACTGTGTAGGCCAGGGCGACGGTGTCTTCGTCGGCGGTCAGGTGCTCGGGAGTGACCTTCAGATCAGGAAAGGCGTTGCGGAACTCGCCAAAGAAGTCGATGTAACCCTGCGCGCCCGGCCCCTGGTTTGGCCCCGGGTCGTGCTCAACGACTGAAGGGGAGACGAGCTGCCGCATCGCCTCAAGGTTGCCGCTGTTGATCGCTTCGCCAAACTGCGTCTGTGTCTGGATGTTTGCATCTTTGCTCATCCGCCTTGTGATGCCTGCTGGAGCTATCCCGCCCGGGAGATCGACCAACCGCGTTACCGCCAGGCTGCTATCCTGTTCGCGCCATGATAACCACAATTCAGAGCCACATTCTCGAACAGCAGCAACTGCACTCGGACGACGCATCAGGCACCTTCTCCTGGACACTGTCTGGGATCACGCTTGCCACCAAGATGATCGCCGCCGAGATCCGCAAGGCTGGCCTCGCTGATATCTACGGCGCTGCTGGCGCAACCAATGTGCAGGGCGAGGCGCAGCAGAAGCTGGATGTCTTTGCGAATGAGGCCATGCTGCACTGCCTCGGGTTGCGGGACTCGGTCGCGGCGCTGATCTCGGAAGAAAATGACGAGCCGGTTACTTTCGGTCAGCACGATGGGGGCAAGTACATTATCGTTTTTGACCCGCTTGACGGTTCGTCGAACATCGATGTCAATGTCAACGTGGGGACCATCTTTTCTATCTTCAAAAAGCCGGCGGGCGCCTCGGTTGAGTCGGTACTGCTGCAGCCGGGTACCAGCCAGGTGGCCGCGGGGTATGTTCTCTATGGGCCTTCCACCATCTTTGTGTATACAGCCGGGCGCGGCGTCTTCGGCTTTACACTTGACCCGGCAATTGGGGCGTTTGTGCTTTCGTTTGACAACATGAAGATGCCGGAGCAAGGCAGCTACTACTCGGTCAACGAGGCTAATTATGAGACGTTCCCGCTTGAGTACCGACGCTTCCTCACGGAGATGCGCATCGGCGATCTTGGCCGTACCTACAGCTCCCGCTACATCGGCTCCCTGGTAGCTGACTTCCACCGAACGCTGCTCAAGGGCGGCATCTTCCTCTATCCGCCCACGGACAAGCAGCCCAAGGGCAAGCTGCGCCTCCTGTACGAGGCAAACCCTCTCGCCTTCATCGCCGAGCAGGCCGGTGGCCGGGCGATAACCGGCACGCAACGCGTCCTGGACGTGATTCCTTCAAACATCCACGAGCGCACCACGCTTACCGTCGGTAGCCGCGTTGAGGTAGAACGCCTGGAGGTAATCCTGAACCGCGCGCATGCCTGAGCTCCACCAATGAACTAAGCCGCGCAAGCTCGTGTCCAGGGCATGCAGCTTCTCACGGCAAACAGTGAGATCCAACGCTACTTCGCTCCGTGATCTCCTTCAGGACTTTACCGCTGGTACGGGTGCTGCCCGCCGACAGAGCCAGGCTTTGGCTCCCGCAGCTACCCGCAGCATCTGGCTCCCATCTCAACTACTATGTCGCCGACTCGCCGCCGCTTTAACACTCTGCTCGCAGCTGCTGGATTAGCCGCTCTGCCATCAGCTAGCGTTCTCGCCTCCGCATCGGAGCCCGAGGTTCTGCAGCTTGCTGCAAATGGCTGGTGCCCCAACAACGCGCGCTTGCCAGTCCTTTTCTACCGAGGCGCGCTTGCCGCGCATGTGGCCGACCCGGCCGCCGCTGCGGAGGCACTCTTCACCCGTAACGGCTGGCCGCCTCAATGGCGCAACGGAGTCTACACCTTTCACCACTACCACTCGACCGCACACGAGGTGCTGGCCTTCGTCGCTGGGTCTGCGCGGCTGGTGCTGGGCGGCCCCGGCAGTCACGAGGTGACGGTCAGCGCGGGGGACGTCGCCCTTTTGCCGACGGGTACCGGCCACTGCGAGCTCTCCAAGTCTGCTGACTTTCTCGTGGTAGGCGCGTACCCACCGGGCCAGCAATGGGACATCTGCCGGGATGCGCCGGACGCGCAGGCGCGCGAACGGATGCGGAGCCTGGCCTTCCCTCAGAGCGATCCGGTCCTGGGCAGTGCGGGTCCGCTGCTCACGCATTGGAAACGCACCTAGGCCGACATCGGACCTTGCACCTGAGAAGATGGATGCATGCCTGAGCTGCCCGAGGTGGAGACCGTCGCGAATGGCGTGCACGAGCGCATCGCCGGGGAGACGATTGAGGCCGTCTGGCTCGGGAGCAAGCCGGAGCCGTTCAAGACTGAACCCGCAGCGATGGCCGCCGCACTTACCGGCACTCGGATCGACCAGGTTCGGCGCGTCGGCAAACACATTGTGTTTGACCTTGCTCGCGATCCGGGCATCAGGATGCGAGAGGTCGCGCGTGCCGATATAAGGCCGCTTCCGCAATGGATTGTGCACCTTGGTATGACAGGCCGCCTGCTTGTCGTTGACCCGGAAGTGCCCCGCCCACCGCATACCCACGCGGTCCTTTCGTTGTCATCAGGTCGCGAGTTGCGCTTTGTGGATGCTCGGCGCTTTGGGCGCCTGGCCCTGCATCCTGTCGCGGCAGCTGCCGAGATGCCGACTGCAGGCGCAGGCGGAACCGGCTTTACCGGGCCAGGCCGCGAGCCACTTGGCATCAGCGTCGACGACTTCCTCTCGCTCTTCCAGGGGCGCAAGCTGGCCATCAAGGCCGCTCTGCTTAATCAAAGCCTGCTCCATGGAGTGGGCAATATTTATGCCGATGAGAGCCTTTTCCGTGCTGGGATTCGGCCTGCAACGCCAGCCGGTCGTATCGCTCGCGATCGCCTAGCGAGGCTGCACCGGGAGCTGCAGGCTGTTCTGCGCCAGGCGATCGCCCTGGGAGGCTCGTCCGTCTCAGACTACGTGGATGCGGCGGGGGTACGCGGCTTCTTTCAGCTCGAGCACCGGGTCTACGGGCGGCGCGGGCAGCCGTGCATGGTGTGCGGCACCGTGATCCGGCACTCGGTCATTGGCGGACGCAGCACGCACAGCTGTCCCCGCTGTCAGCGCTAGAGGACGAATCTATGAGAATCCAGCAGAGATGCGCGTGGGCGCTACTGAAAGGCATAGCCTCGCTCAGCTTCAGGGCCCTATCTTGTTGAAGAATATAGGTGCCATGTGCGGCATAAGAATTGCTTATAAGCAAGATGCCAGATGACGTCGGAGGTGGCAGGCCATGACCAGCCGCCCCGAGTATGACCAGGCTCCCGCAATGAGAATGAGGAAACACCTCATCCGGCAGGGAGCCAAGTGCCTGAGGCGAGTCGGAACATGGGGCTCGCCCGGGCACGTTTTCAGGAGGCCAGTGTCTGGCCATCAGTGCTAACCTCTGACTGGCTCTCGCCACTAAGTCTGGTAGTTGCGCTTGGGCTGGCGCCAGCCTGAGCGCCCTCTTCAGCAAAACCTCAGCACGTACACACTCGCAGTTCAGCTACTGTTCCGAAAACGGAATGGATCGTTACTTGTGCATGGAATCAAAGAAGCCCAGCGCCGGTCGCCCTTGCCATCGCTTTTCAATCCGGGTAGTATCAGGTTTGCTTAGGAAGTGGCTGACGCCCAGCGGCTCGCCACTTGCATTAGCCCGCCGGCCTTCGCATCAGGTTGCCGGCGACCCACGAGGACTAGCCTTTCGGCTACTCGCAGGCTGTCAAAAGCCTGTTCGTACAGGAGCTACCAGCGTCGCATCATCCGTAGAATGCGATTTGGGCATACTCAAAAATGGGAGGGATTGGCTCTGCGCTGCTGATCCAATCTTCCGTATGAAACGTGTAGGTACGCACAATTGTTTTCACTGGCTTTCAGACTGGCAGCGCAAGAATGCTGGACTTTTTTCGAGTTAGGCCGATATAAAGGCGCAAGTCGGGGAGACTCCCGGATCAGTGGGCAGACACAGGGCGACCATCGTTGTCCAAAACGCGGATGTACCAGGCCGCCGCTTGACGATCATGGTGGCATCGTCCGAGTGCAGGTGATTGGGAATGGATGCTGTTCACTTCACCTCCGCCACACCCTCAGGTCTGCAAGTCTGGCAAAAGCTCTAGCAAATCCTTGGTGAACAGACGTATCTATCTTTGTTGCCCTTGATCCCGAAGACGCACTCCAACACGATCTCCCTCCCTCGGGAGCAGCCCAGGACTCGTGGGTTCCTCCAGCTACACGAAGGATTCACCCGGCGTTCGCGCAGTGCACGCGGACCAGGGCAACAGCGCCCGGCCACTTTTCGCTGCTTACAATCGCCTTCGTACCAGGACGTGCACGCATGAGCATGGAACAGAACGAGATGCAAGGTAGTCAGGGGCAGCAGGCCCCGCCAGCAGTAACCCTTGCCGCTTCACAGGAAGGGTCCTCGGCATCTCCATCAAACAGCCAGGGCCAGCGCCGCCGCCGGCGTCGTCGCAAGCCGAACAAAGGGCCCGTTGCACAGGGCGCAAGCGGCCCAGGTACGCTCATCATCCAGCCTGCACCAGGCGACGATGCCGAAAGCCCGCAGCAAGCTGTACCCGCAGAGGCGGTCCCGGCAGCCCCGCAGCCCCGCAACCATCGGGGCGAGCGGAGTGAGCGCGGTCCATCGCAGGACGGTACGCGTGACCAACAGCAGCCGCGTCAGGCGCACCAGCAAGGGCAAAGCGGCAAGAAGCAGCATAAGGGCAGAAACGGGTCGAACGGCAGCGCTCCGCATGGCAGCGGCACCGGCCAGGGCCGACAGTTTCAAAAAGGCGGCTACTCGCAGCAGCCTTCAGCTGGCCGGGAGTACAACCCCGGGAATGGCTCGCCGTCGAATAATGGCGGAGCCATGGCCAACGGCGCCGGTGCACGCCGCAAAGTGAAAGGCCGTCGCAGTGCGCCAAGCTTTGTCGGTCCCATGGATCACAGCTATCGCGTCGTGAATGGCAACGTAGCCGATGGATCACCCTCCACCATGGACTTCCGCAGCAATGGCAACGGCAACGGCTACAGCCGGGCCAGCTACGCGGAAGCTGTGGAGGTTCCTGTCTCTCTCGTGCCGCGCTCGGATGCACCGACGCGCATTCTCTGCTTTATTGAGGAGCTCTTCGTCGTAGCCCGCATGCAGGAACATGCTCGCAAGCTGGGCGTGAAGGTAGGCTTCTGCAAGGCGGAAAAGGAGACGGTTGCGAACCTGATGGAACTGCCTGAAGCAGAGCGACCCTCGCTGATCATCTTCGACCTGAACAATGCTAATGCCAAGCCGCTCACGCTGATCCCGAAGCTCAAGGCAAAGCTCAAGCGAGGAACTTCCATCATCGGCTACCTGTCGCACATCCAGGGCGATCTGAAGCTCAAAGCGATTGAGGCTGGCTGCGATACCGTGATGCCGAAGTCTGCCTTCTCCCAGAACCTTCCGAATCTGCTACGTCGCCACGGGCTTGAAGAAGAAGAGGTGCAAGCGCTCGAGGTATGACGCCGACCCGGGACGCTGGAACAAATGCCTGCGCCCCCCGCGCGGCCTTCTTGCTTGCCGCCCCGGCCCTGAAACTCGACTAGCCCGGCGGCCAATGCATCTGCCTTCCGCCAAGAACGTGGATATGCAGATGCTCAACGGTCTGGCCGCCATCGTCGCCGCAGTTAATTACCGTGCGGTACCCCTGGGCCAGGCCGTGGGCCGCAGCCTGCTGTGAGGCAACGACCAGCAGGTGACCCAGCAGGGGGGTATCCTCAGGTGCAGCGTGCGCCAGCGAGGTTACATGCTGCCGGGGGATCACCAGAAGGTGCACCGGGGCCACCGGCGCAATATCCGCGAAGACTAACACCTGCTCATCCTCGTACAGCCGCGTGGTCGGGATCGCGCCCGCAGCAATCCTGCAAAAGATACAGTCCATACTTTGAAGGATACGGTCAGTGCTTCAACCGGGTCGAGGCCACGTCCGGATCAAAGGCTGCCAAGGGGATCGGCACGTTGTACGAGGCGCGATAGAGAAAGCGCTGGCTGATCATGTCTCCGTTGTGGAAGCGCGTCAGCGTAAACGGGGTCGCGATCCCCTGGATGACGTGGTAGTCGTCATAGGCATCCATCTCTTCGTTCTTGTCCCTGTACACCGGGTCGCGCCAGCGGAAGATCCGTCGCAGCGGCAGGTGCGTCTCGATGTCTAGCTGCAGGGTGATTGCATCGTTGCTGCCGGAGATCAGGGTGACCTGATCGGTCAGGTGGCGCTCGGCGAGGGTCTGGCCCTCCCATAGCAGGACAGTAGCCGGATCCTTCAACCAGACCAGGATCGCGGTCTCGATCGAGTGGTTGCGCCGCCGAAAGTAGTCATCGGCCTGGTCTGCGGGTAGGGGGCGCTTGCCGCGAAAGGTGATCTCCCAGGCCTCGTCCGGGTTAAAGATCGAGACGATGTCCCGCTTCTTTGTAAACTCAAGCCGCTCCTGCCCTTGCGTCTGCGGACCAGGCGGAGTGCGAAGGGAGAAGAAGTCGGTGATTGCCCCGGTGGGCTTGCCTTGGTAGAAGCCTGAGCTACGCCCTTCCAGGTAGGTGTCTGAGAGCGTAAGCCACTTCTGCCCGCCAAGAGCGGTCACCATGGCATCGAGCAGTTTGCGGCACCGCGCGTCATCGTCTTCAGCACGCGCCGTGGCAGGCGTGCCCTGGCCGTGCACGTTTGCCGGTGCGCTCACCGACCCGGGACCAGGCGCCACTGCTGCCTGCCCCAAAGCCAGCGCTGTTGCTGACGCCAGTACGCTCCAGGCAACCAGCCGATTCACAATGCTAGCCAATCAGCACCGCCCCGCCATTCACGTTCACCACCTCGCCGCTGATGAAGCC
>CAZZYO010000052.1:0-24792 GCA_964658255.1 Candidatus Babeliales bacterium | reverse complement strand
CTGGTCTTCTGGAGCAGTGGATCCCCCGCATCCCGCCAGCAGTTCGGTCAATTGCGCCGCGCTGCCGGCTCCTATCAATCCCGGGGTGTAGAGATCTTGCTTGTCTGTCTTGATCAGGGCGAGGCCGCAGCACAGGCACGCTCCCTCGCTTCGGCGGAACACTATCCCTTTCCCGTCCTGTTTTCGACCGATGATATGGCGGGTGTCTATAACATCACGTACCGTTATCTTTTTGATCGTCGGCGCGACCTTCATCCACCGATTGCATTCCTCATTGATCCGGCAGGTTTCATCCTCAAGGTCTTCCAGGGAGTCTTTGACCCGGCAGGTGTGCTGGCGGATGTCAACGGGGCGCCTGCAAGCGCGGAAGCCCGTATGCGAAAAGCGCTGCCTTTCACAGGAACCCTCTATCAAGGCAGTTTCGCCCGCAACGATTTCACCTATGGTGTCGCCATGTTCCAGCATGGTTACATGGAGCAGGCGGAAGCATCTTTTCGCCAGGTGATCAGCGCAAAGCCCGACAATGCGGAGGGCTTCTATAACCTGGGCACTCTGCAGCTACGCAAAAACGACTTAGGCCAGGCTGAGCAATCTTTAAAAAAAGCAGTGGCGCTGCGCCCCAGCTACCCAGAGGCCTGGAACAACCTGGGCATGCTTGCCGCACAGCAGGGCCGCGCAGAGGACGCGGTGCAGGACTTCAAGGCCTGCCTGGCGCTGCGGCCCGCCTACGCAACAGCACTGATGAACCTGGGCAACGTGTACCGCCGCCAGGGTAAGCTCACCGAGGCACAGGATTGCCTGGCGCGGGCTCGCGCGCTTGAACCCGAGAATCCGGAAGCCAACTACGGCTTAGGCATGGTCTACGCGCAGCAGGATCACCTCGAGTCCGCGTCAGAGTATCTCGCCCAGGCAATTGCGCTTCGTCCCAACTACCCTGAAGCTCTCAATAATCTGGGGGTGTTGTACGTTCGGCAGCAGGACTACCCCAAGGCGGAAGACCAGTTCCGGACCTGCATCCGTCTCGACCCTGAGTTCGAGCAGTCTTACATCAACCTGGCACGCGTGGCCATGCAGCAGCAGGATAAAGCTAAGGCAGTGCAAGCCCTCGAAGAGTTGCTTCGCGTGCATCCGCAAAGCCCGGCCGCGTTACAGGGGCTCGCACTGCTCCGTAACTCACCTGGTGCACAGTAACTGCCTTTCGCAAGCAAATTGGAAACCTACCGGAGCCCATGTATCTACCTCGACGTCGCTTTCTCGGCTCATCCCTCTACCTGCTTGGCAGCGCCCTCACTGAGGCGCTCGCCACACCTCTCTGGCGCTGGAAGGATCCCAAGGCGGTACAGGCTGCAAGCGCTGCACCTGCCATATCCCCGGTCCAGTTTGTGGACGTAGCACAGCAGGCAGGCTTGCACATCCCAAACGTATGGGGTGGCGTTGACCATAAGCGCTCGATCATTGAGGCCAAGGGCAGCGGGCTGGCCTTTTATGACTATGACCATGATGGCTGGCTTGATATCTATCTGACGAATGGTAGCCGGCTTGATGAGCATTGGCCCGCAGGCAAAGAACCAATCTCGCATCTCTACAAAAACAACCGCGATGGCACCTTCACTGACGTGACGTCTGGCTCCGGGCTTGGCGTCTCAGGCTGGCAGACCGGCGTGTGCGTGGGAGACTACAACAACGACGGACTGGACGATCTGTTCTGCTGCTTTTGGGGACATAACATCCTTTTCCGGAACAACGGCAATGGCACCTTTACGGATGTGACACACAAGGCGGGTCTCGCCCGGGAGAAGGTGCGCTGGGGCGCTGGGTGCACGTTTCTCGATTACGACCGCGATGGACACCTTGACCTTTTCGTGTGTAACTACCTGGTACTCGATCCTGCCAAGATTCCGACGATGAGCGAGACACACTTCTGCCAGTGGAAGGGCGTGCCTATCATGTGCGGTCCTCGCGGCCTGCCCGGAGATACCAACCTGCTCTATCGCAACAACGGGGATGGCACCTTTACGGATGTCTCGCAAGCCTCGGGCATCCTGAAACCGGGGCCTCGCTACTCCATCACTGCTGTGTCCTACGACTTTGACAATGATGGCTGGCCGGATATCTACGTGGCCGTGGATTCACAACCAAGCATTCTGTTCCAGAATAATCACGATGGGACGTTTACCGATGTGGCCGTGATGTCAGGGTGCGCTTACAGCGAGGGCGGCCATGAGCAGGCCGGCATGGGCGTGGCCGTTGCCGATTACGATTGCGACGGGTATTTCGATATCTTCAAGACTAACTTTGCCGACGACACCTCTAATCTTTACCATAACAATGGCGACGGCACTTACACCGATGTAAGCTTTCCTTCGGGAGTCGGCATCAACAGCGGATACGTGGCCTGGGGTTGCGGCTTTCTCGACTACGACAACGATGGCTGGCAGGATATCCTGCAGATCAACGGGCATGTTTATCCTGAAATCGACAGCTACCACTTTGGGCAGACTTTCAAAAACCCGAGGCTCGTCTACAGGAATATGGGCGATGGGCACTTTAAGGACGTATCTGCTGCCATGGGTCCCGGCATCAGCGAACACTATTCCAGCCGCGGGGCTGCCTTCGGGGACTACAACAACGATGGCAGCATGGATGCTCTGATTCTCAACATGAACGACTTGCCTTCCCTGCTGCGGAACGACGGCGGCAACAAGCAGAACTGGATCAAGTTGAAACTGATCGGCACCCATTGCAACCGCACGGCCATCGGCGCACGCGCGCGCGTGATTACAGGCAAGCATGTGCAGATGGATGAAGTACACAGCGGCACCAGCGTCATGTCACAAAGCGATTTGCGACTCCATTTTGGTTTAGGCCATCTAAGCGTAATCGACCTGATTGAAGTGAAGTGGCCCACCACACAAGCCGTCGAGAGATTCCGCCAGGTAAAGGCAAACCAGATACTTACGATCCGAGAGGGCGACGGTATTGTAGGTGCCTCCCGACCCGCTGCTCGGTTGTAAGTGCCTGTTTACTTTTTTGGCGCGCCAGGTGTCTGCGCCTGCGCGGCAACAGAGAATTGCTTCACCTGCCGCCGCTGCCGCTCTACGGCATCCGCCTGCTCCTGGACAAGCCTGGCATGCAGCGCGAGTTCTTCTTGCGCTCTCGCGCGCTCACCTAAGTGGTCATAGGTGATGCCAAGACGATAGTGCGCCTCGGCAAGGGCGGGTTCGGCTTGTACTGCCTTGGCATAGTAGGCGATTGCCTGTCCGTACTCTCGCTTGTTTGCCGATAGTATGCCGAGCGCGAGGTAAGCCTCGGCGTAGTCAGGTCTGAGCAGCACCGCTTTCCGCAACAAGCCCTCTATCTCCACTTGATCGGCGCCCTGGTGCATCTTCTCCAGATACATTGCATAGCTGTAATTCGCAGCTGCATCGTCAGGCCGCGCATGGAGGCGCTCGGCCAGCCTCTGCTCCACGCACGGCAGCGGTGCGGGGGCGGCCATCGCCACCTTCGTCATGTCGAGATACACCTGCGCATCCTCCGGGTGCAGACCCGCTGCTCTACAAAGCTTATCTGCCGCTTCGCTGTACATGGCGTCTGCGAACAGAGCGGCGCCCCAGCCTTGCAACAGTCTTGCTGAACCAGGATACTTTGCGGCTCCCAGGCTGAAGACCTGCGCTGCCTGCCAAACAGCACGATGGAGCAATAACTCGGATCCCCAGGCGAAATAATTCTCCTCGCTTGGATCTAATTGCGCGGCCCTTTCTTCCTGCTGCACTGCACGCAAGGGTTCGCCCAGTTGCTCGTCCACTTCGCCTGCCAGGCGGTCCGCATCCGCTGTCTCCTGCAGCGAAATGGAACGGCGCACATGCTCACGTGCCTTCGGTGCGTCACCTACTCCTCGGCAGGCGAGTGCAAGCAGGTACTCCTCGCGGGCAGGCTGATGGTGCATAGCCGACGCTGATTCAAGAAGCGCTAAGGCTTCACGAAAGCGCCTCACCTGCAGGTAATACTCTCCGAGCGACCGCGTGGCCTCATAGCTTGCAGGGTTTGCTGCATGCGCGGCCCTCAGTTGCGCTTCGACCTGCTTGCTGGTCGCGTCAGCGCTTGCGAGCCGCTGCGCTTGCAGGCTCTGCGTCTCACGCGCCAGATCTTCGCTCGTTCGCAGGGTCGCGTCTGACCCGTGCCCTCCGACTGCGGTCCAATCCGTCACACCTGCCACGGCGAACTTCGGATCGTCCGAGAAAGCAGGTGGCGCATCTGTGACCTTGCCGTCTGCTACGCCAGATTGTGTGGGCACCTGCGCTGCGTGTTGCTTTTGGCTCGCGGAGTTAGCCTGTGCGTGAACACCGACTGAGCCTGTTAACAGAATCACCAGCAGTGTTTTCACCGGTGACATACACTTCGACATAGCACCCTGCCAGTCATTCACTCTTCGCGCAATTCCGTGCCAGGCCGTAGGATATCGAACGCGAGCATCCCTTGCAAAGACAGGACGAAAGGACGCCCAAATGAGCGCAGTTAGCAGCAGAGAAAGGGCTGGCAAGCTGTTGCTGCTGGCAGCGGGCGCGCTGCTGCCATTGTGCGCCGGAGCTCACGCACAGAGCACAGGCCCGGAACCAATCGTGCTACCGAACGGCAGGCAAATCACGCCGCAAGGGGCATGGGTGAAGCTCGCGCCTTTTCCGTACACGTTGGCCATCCGCCCGGACGGCAAGCAGATCGTCGCACCATCGATCGGTTGGCCATTCTCGCTGAACATTATTGATGATCCAGCCGGGATAGCCAGGCACCAGACCCTCTCGCCTACCCGTCGCATACCCGCCACTTCAAAGAATGATCCGGAGGTTCAGGTACACACCGGTGTCGTCTATTCACCCGACGGCAGTCTCCTGTATGACACGACAGGCGACACCGGCGCTGTCCATATCTATTCGACGAACAGCTGGCCCAGGCTGGCTGTCGTGTCGCTCGACGGCGAGACTGCGGGAAAGAATTACCGCCAAAGCTTCGCCGCCGCGGTGGCGCTCAGCGCAGACGGACGGATGCTCTACGTGCTCGATCAAGGCAACTGGAGGGTCGTCATCATTGATACGAAAACACGCACCCGCATCGCCTCCCTGCCGACCGGCTCCAATCCATTTGGCATCGCGCTATCACCCGACAGCGGCCGCCTTTACATTACGAATTCAGGCTTATTTGAGTACACGCCCATCGCAGGCGTGGACCAAAAGAACATTCTTCAGACTGGGCTCCCCTTTCCACCGTCAGGTTATCCGTCGAGACTGGCGCGTGAAGGGGGATCAGTGCATGGGCATGCCGTTACCGGGCTGGGAGACGAGAACGATGTCCGCGGCAGCTCGCTGTGGACTTACGATGTTACAGACTTACATCGCCCCCGCTTACTCGCTCAACTGCGGCTCGGCGAGACCATTGGTGGCGACAGCAGCAGCGCGGCAAAAAGCGCCATCGGCGGAGCGTCACCGACAAGCGTGGTCGCAGGCGCTACACGGGTCTATGTCTCGCTTGCACACCAAGACGCAATTGCTGTTGTCACCGCCGACGGTGCCCGGCAGGTCAGTGAAATCCCACTTACACCCTTTCCATCACCTACTGTTGTCGATCGAAGTGGGCGGCCCCTGCGTGGTATTATGCCGGCCGGACTGGCGCTAGATGGTGAGCGGCTGTACGTCGCCGAGGCCGGAATCAACGCTGTCGCAGTCGTCGATACCTCTGCGAATCGCGTCTTAGGCCACATACCGGTGGGCTGGTACCCGACTGCCGTTGCCGTCTCGCATCAAGGCGGTCGTCTGTATGTGATTAACACCAAGGGGGCGGGCGCCGGGCCAAATGGCGGATCCAGCTTCCACCCTGTCGATGGGCGCAGCTATATCGGCGACCTGGAGTACGGCAGCCTGTCTGTCGTGCCGCTTGGTACTGAGCACTTACTTCGTCAAGCAACTGAGACAGTCCTAGCAAACAACCGGCACGCACTGAGCACTCACGCAGCGCTACCCGCCTTGAACCACATCTTTCTAGTTATCCGGGAAAATCGTACCTTCGACGAAATACTTGGCGACCTTCCCGGAGCAGATGGCGATCCCAAGTTAGCCAGGTGGAGCATGCAGGGTTGGTTGGCCTCAAATACTGCTGAGAAAACGATTCGTGTCACCCCGAACGCGCATGCACTGGCGCAGCGTTTCGCTACCAGCGATCGCTTCTATACCGATAGCGACGTCTCGGCTGATGGACACCGCTGGATCATGGGGGCGGCACCTACGCCCTGGTTCCACGTAGCCTGGACATCAAACTACGGCGGCCGGCGCACGGAGGACAACTTTAGCAGTGCACCCGGCCGGCGCGCGCTTACCGGCGGCAATGACGCACCCATGCCGGAGGATGAGCCCGAGTTTGGCACACTGTGGGAGCACATTGCAGACAGTGGTCTGCGCATCAGGAATTACGGAGAAGGTCTCGAGGTGGAAGGCAGCCAGGAAGTTGCTGGTTCTGAGCCTTCGGGTCAACGAGTTGTGCTGAACTCGCCTGTGCCGCAGCCAGTATTTACATCGACAGATCGTAACTACCCCACCTTTAACCTCGGCATCCCTGACCAATACCGCTACGAGGAGTTTGCGCGCGATTTTGCGCTCGTCCTTCAGTCGGGTGAGGTTCCATCGCTCATCGTCATTCGCCTGCCAGGCGACCACACCGCGGATGCGAGACCGGCGGACGGCTATCCAGATCGCGCCTCCTATGTGGCAGACAACGACCTGGCACTCGGCAGGATGGTCGATCTGATCTCACACAGTGCGATTTGGAAGGACAGCGCTATCTTCGTCACCGAGGATGATGCGCAGGGTGGCGTCGACCACGTAGACGCGCATCGCAGCGTCTTACTCGCAATCAGCCCCTATGTGCGCCGAGGGTGGATCGCACATCGGCACAGCAGCATGGGCAGTATTCTCAAGACCAGTTATGAGCTTTTGGGACTTGGGTCGCTCAATCTTGAGGATTACCTCGCTGCCGACCTAAGCGAGATGTTTCAGGCGGAACCGGATGTATCGCCATTCACTGCTGTCCCCTCTGATCCGCGCGTCTTCGACCCTGCCAAGGCGAAAGTAGCCAGACCAAAGAACGCGGAGCAGGCACGAGAACTCCTCGACTGCGATGATCCATCTGAAATCGCAGCCGAGTTCAGGCGAGCCGCGAAGCACCGCGTTGCAGCAAGCAAATAAAAAGGCGCAGTCATGAAAGACTGCGCCTTGGTTGGATCACTCTCAGTTTAAAAGTCGATCCGCGCCGACACCTGGCCGCTGCGCGCTCCGCCGAAATCAGAACCAATGGTGCTCTGAATCAGCCCGAAGCTCGGCGAGCTTATATCCATATTAGGATCGCCTAGATTGGTATGGTTCAGAACATTTGTAAATGTCCCCTCGACACGGAACTGTACCCGCTCAGTAATGGCGAGCGACTTACTCAACCCGCTTGAAAGATTGATCAGGCCGGGACCCACGATCGAGCCGACACGTGCATCTCCGAAGCGGCCGATGGGCAATGGCACAGGTCCTGCGCCGCTACCCGTTGTGCATGAGGTTCCAGGCGTCCAGCCAGGATAGCCCGGACAAGTAAGTGCGGCCGGGTTGAGCCACTGCTGCGGTGTGCGATGCTGCGGCTTGATGCTGACCCCAGGGACCACATCAGGATACTGGCTCCTGTGTCCACCATCAAAGCCGGTGTTCGTGCTATTCAGCCCTGAGCCTGTGCCCGAAGGATCACCCTGGCCGGAGTCAAAATAGGGAGACTCAAATGGACCAGTCTGCACCAGGAAGATATTCGACAGGCGCCATCCCCCAATCGCAAGATCAGCGATTTTTGGCATGGAGGAACCAAACTCACGCCCGCGTCCAAAGGGAAGATCGTAGATCATGGTTGAGTTCCAGCGATGCCGCCGGGTCCCGTATACATTGCCGAAGTCGGCATTGCGGTCGAGGATCGAGGTTGCGCGCGTGCCGCCCGTATCGCTGGCGAAACCTACGTTGGCAGGACCCTGGTTGTCCGCGAGCGCCTTGGCGAAGGTATAGGCCGAATCGAGTTGAACTCCCTTTTGAAAGCGGTGCGAAAACTCAGCCTGTGCCGAGTGGTAGCTCTCATTGGCGCCAGTTGCACGCGTGTTGATGCGTCCCCAGTTCGGGAACAGGCGCGCACTGAGCGGCTGGTTAGCGGCCGAGACGGTGCTCGAAAACGGTAGCGTATTTTCGTCCGGAGCCCAAACCAGCTGGTGGGTCTCAGAGCCGATGTAGGAGAGTCGGAGCGCATAGCCTGCACCGATCGAGCGGTCCACGCTGAAGGACCACTGCTCGGTGTAAGGATCCTTCCAGTTCACGCTGTTTGCGGTGCCGAAGTAATCCTGCCCGTAGTTGGTAGTACCACCGGAGCTACCGGCGCCGGCATAGATGTTAGGCCACTGATAGCCTACCGTGTGCGTGCCCGTGTTGAGCGTGTTGGTGTACTGCGTGGTCTGCGCCTGCAGCGTGCCGGTAAGCGAGTAAAAGCTGTTGCCCAGCATGTTGATGTTGTACATGCCAAAACCGCCGCGGATGGCCGTCTTGTCATTGTTGAAAGGCCTGTAAGCAAAACCAAAACGAGGCATAAAGCGCAGGTGCGGGTACTTCTTCAGCCCTGCCGGATAGCCGGACTGCCCGTTGGAAAGCACTGGCATGCACGGTGCTCCATTCACGGTCGCCCCGGTCGATGTGCCATATGGGGTGCAGGCATTTGCACTGGCCAGAAAGTCCTGCGCGAGGAGGTTTGAGTATCCATTGGGATAGATCACCGCGCCCGACTTGGCAACGGTCGGATCAAAGTTGCCGATGTCGCCGTGCACGTCAGAGTAGCCGGGATGTAACTCGTAGCGAAGGCCATAGGACAGCGTCAGGTTGCTGCTTACCTTCCACTCGTCCTGCCCGTATACGTCGTAGTGGCTGGACTTGCCATCGTTGTCCTCGCTGACAACGTCATAAAAGGTCTGGTACGGCGTGCCCTGCAGGAAGTCAGCGAAGTCTACTCCGGTAAAGAGTCCCGCGCTGCCACTTGCACCTGATACGTTGTACTGGAAGGTGCCGTAGTTATCCGCGCCATGGAATCCCAGCGGAGTCTTGGCTTCGAGTCTCTGGATCTCGAGACCGAAACGGAACTGGTGCTTGCCCTTCGCCCAGGAAAGAGAGTCGGCATACACGTACGTGTTCGAGTTGCTGATAGAACTCAGGCGGTCCGCATTCAGCGAGCTTACGTTGAAGAAATCAAGCTCAGGCAAGCCATCATAAAAGAGATTCTTTAGGCCATTGAGCCCGAGACCATTGGTGAACCCTTTTCCGTCGAAGCCGTCCGAGACTCCGCCAGTGTTGAGCACATAACCAAAACTGAACTCGTTAATCAGAGTGGGCGTAACGCTGTAGTTTGCGCTGATCTTCAAAACCTTATTCTGGTTTGAGATCTGCGAAGACTCCACGCCGAGGGGCTCGAGCTGGTTCACTGGATAGTTCTTATACGTGAACCTTCCCCAGAGCAGAAACTTCTGATTGGAACCGAGGTACTGATCCGCCCGGATGTCGAACTGGTCCGAGTGGCCGCTTGTATCCTTATTGGCCTGGTAGTTGGGCACACCGTTATCCGTGTAGGAAGTAGGGTCACCTATGTTCGGGTCAGGATAGAACTGCAGGAGCTTCTGGGCAGCGCCATTGACCGCCGGCAGCTTGGTTCCATAGGTACCACCGGTAAATGGATTGGTCAGGCCAGTGAAGCCGGGCGAGTTATACTTTGAAAAGTCTCCCTGCTTCATCAGCGTACTGGGCACCACGTAAAACTTGGTCGTCTGCGCAGGATGACGCCAACCTTCATAGGCGCCAAAGATAAAGGTCTTGTTATGCCCGTCGTAGAGATGGGGTAGGACGACCGGACCACCGAAGCTGCCGCCGAAAGTGTTCGCGACAAGCTTGGGCTTCTTGATGGTGACAGGATAGGTGTAAGGGATGGCGTCAAACGCGGCATTCTGGTGATACCAGAACGCGGAACCATGAATCGTGTTGGTGCCCCCCTTGGTGATGACTGTGACCGCGCCGGGATCGCCAAACTCGGCGTTGTTGAGCGCTCCATCGGTCCGTACTTCGGCGATGGATTCAGAGGACGGGAAGGCATCGGCGATCGGCGAGTTACCCGAAGCGCTTTGGACCGTTATGCCATCCACTGAAACCTGCGTCTGGTAGGGCAACGCACCCTGAAGTGAAAATCCGCCATGGTCGGACTGGACTCCCGGCAAGGTCCCAATAATGTTCAGAGGGCTGGTACCGCCTGCACTCGCCCGCGTGTTCACAGGCAGGTTCGCCGCCTCCGCTGCGGTGTACACCGCGCTGATCGATGGCGTATCAGTGTTAATCGCACTCACCTGGTCAGCCGAGACGGAAACTTCCTGGCTCACGTTGCCTACCGAAAGCTTGGCGTCGACCCGTAACTGCTGGCGTGCCGCCAGCATGACACCAGAAGTGGTCCACTTCTCAAACCCTGTCACCGACACTTCTAGGCTGTAACTGCCTGCCTTGGAATCCAAAAACTCGTAGTCACCTGAAGCCGTTGAAACTGCTGTGCGCACCGTGCCCTGGTCCAGGCTGGTGAGCGTAACAGTTGCGCCAGGAACAACAGCACCTACCGCATCCTTTACCGTGCCGATGATGCTGCCCTGGATAGACTGGGCTTGCCCTGCATAGCAAGCAAGAATGCATGCGAGAAGCACGCAGAGCCTGACCAACCCTCGAGATCTGCCCAGGAAAAATGGAGCATACGCGTCATACATAGAACTGCCTCCTTAAAAGGTGGAACTTTATCTAGGGAACGCTAGTTGGCAGCTGCTGCATCTGTAGCGTGGGACTTGCGCAGTTTTGCAAGTGGATACAGCCTATGAGGACGTGCAGCGGAACTCCGGAGCCAGCTTTTTTGAGCTCCCGTCCGCTACGCCCGCGCTTAGGCAGCCAAGATACTACAGTTTGCTAAATCAACAAAGGCGAGTTGTAGAAGCTGCCAAGGAGGTTCCGCGCTTGTTATCTGTGAACATAAATGGAGGCGCCGGGGAAAACCTGTTCTTCGGACTTGCCTGAGTCTATGAGCCACGTATTAGGATTGTGTGAATCGACACCGAAGACCGATCCATGCAGCGCAGGTCTCCCAACTAGCGATGGCTACATATGCCGATCCGCCGCTCGTGAGCGGTCCCGGGCTGGACTCGATCACACCATGCTGCCACGCGTTGGCCTCGAGTGCTTGATCCACACCCGGGCAGATCGTGTAGCGCTATCACCAAGTGTTACCGTGCCTTGGTACGACAAGGTTGCGGATGTGCCGGCGGCGCTCTTGCCTCGTCTGCGGACAACCTGCCTCCGCTTGGACGTCGCCGCACCAAGCGCATGAACCAGTTACAACCGACAGATGAGCAACTCCCGCTCGTAGATCATCTCCGGCGGCAGGTGATCATGCAGGGCCAGGAAGAGCTCCTCGTGGTCCATCACTTCCTTGCGCCACGCCGCGCGATCGACACGCTCGAGTTCGTCGAAAGCAGCACGGTCAACGTTAAGTCCATCCCAGTTTATATCGTCGAACTTAGGCGTCCAACCTATGGGTGTTTCCAACCCCTGCGCGCGGCCGCGCACCCGGTCGACAATCCACTTCAGGATGCGCATGTTATCTCCAAAGCCGGGCCACAAAAAGCTGCCATCCGCATCCTTGCGAAACCAGTTCACATGGAAGATACGCGGCGTGGCACGTAACTCGCGCTGCATGCGCAACCAGTGCCGGAAGTAATCACCCATGTGATAGCCGCAAAAAGGAAGCATCGCCATAGGATCTCTGCGCACCCGTCCACGGGCGCCCCCTGCTGCTGCCGTTGTCTCCGAACCCATGGTCGCGCCTACGTAAACGCCAGACGACCAGTTAAAGGCCTGGAAGACCAGCGGGATCGTCGATGGACGTCGCCCGCCAAACAGGATCGCCGATACTGGCACTCCTTCCGGGGCGTCCCAGGCTTCCCGGTCAAAGCTCGGGCACTGGGCAAGCGGCGCTGTGAATCGCCCGTTCGGATGCGCCGCCGTGCGCCCTGCGGCCTTCGCGATCTCGCCGTCCCAGGCATTGCCCTGCCAGTCTTCCATCGTCAGTGCCGGATCGCATACGTTGGGAGGCAACTCGGTCATGCCCTCCCACCAGACGCCTTCCGGCGTGCCATTGCGCAGCGTAAGCGCGACATTGGTAAAGATCGTATTGCGCGAGAGTGTAGCCATCGCATTCGGATTTGTCCTGGCACTGGTGCCCGGCGCAACACCAAAAAAGCCTGCTTCAGGATTCATTGCGCGCAGCCTGCCACTCGCATCCGGTCGTATCCAGGCAATGTCATCGCCCACCGTCCACAGCTTCCAGCCGGCAAAGCTTGCGGGCGGGATCATCATCGCAAAGTTCGTCTTGCCGCATGCAGAAGGAAAGGCCGCCGTCACATAAGTCTTTTCTCCATCGGGCGACTCGACGCCAACGATGAGCATGTGCTCGGCCATCCAGCCTTCATCGCGCGCAATGTTAGAGGCGATGCGCAGGGCAAAGCATTTCTTGGCAAGCAAAGCATTGCCGCCGTACCCTGAGCCATAACTCCATATCTCGCGTGTCTCAGGAAAATGAACAATATACTTCTCGTCATTCTGCGGCCAGGGTACGTCCTGCTCGCCAGACGCAAGCGGCGCGCCTACCGTGTGCATGCACGGCACCACCCGCTTCACATCCTTATCTATCTCGGCAAACACAGGCAGGCCGATGCGGGCCATGATCCGCATGTTGACCACCGCGTAGGCCGAGTCGGTCAACTGCACACCGATCTGCGACATGGGCGAGCCGATCGGCCCCATGGAGAACGGCAGGACATACATCGTCCGCCCGCGCATCGATCCGCGGAAGAGCCCCTTGAGCCGTTTGCGCATCGTAAACGGGTCTTCCCAGTTGTTGGTCGGGCCGGCGTTATCTTTTGAGAGCGAACAGATAAAGGTTCGATCTTCTACCCGTGCAACGTCGTTCGGCGAGCTGCGCGCGTAGTAGCATCCCGGCCACAGCTGCTCATCAAGCTTGATAAACGTACCGGATTTGACCAGTTGATCGCAGAGCGATGCATTCTCTTCTGCCGATCCGTCAACCCAGTGGATGGCAGCAGGCTGCGTTAGCTCCGCCATCTTCTCCACCCAGCGGATCAGGTGCTTATTCCTGGTGAGCGTGCGTGCTGCCTCGGCGACCATGGTTCCCACGTCTCGTTCCTCCGCACCGCGCACCCTGACCCCGCACCACGGCCAGCATGGAAGCGCTACTCGCTATTGTCGCACCATGACGGTGGGGCGAGGATTGCGCTGAGCCAGGCCTCGCCGGAAGAGTGACCTTGACAAGAATCCAGCTTGAACACTTAAATGAGGCCGGTTTTTCAATCGTGAAATAAGTTCCTGCTACCCATACAGCGCAGAGCAGCACCCAAGGAGACGCAAGCGTGATCAAGCAGCAGACGGAGGTACACTCGGCCAACTGTTCACTGCAGGCCAGCAGCAAAAGGCCGGGCACACGCACGTCCGCAGGTGTGACTCGCGGAAGCACATGGCCGTGCCTTGCGCTTGGCCTGGCCGCCTGCATCGCTCTGCCAGCCCTTGGGCAGCAGGGCGCAAGCTCCAGCGCTGCCGACCCCTTTGCACAAGGCTTCATCACGCCGCCGCCCTCCGCCGAGCCCCGCGTATGGTGGCACTGGATGAACGGCAATATCACCAGGGAAGGTATCAAGCTTGACCTTGAGTGGATGCAGCGCTCACACATTGCCGGCTTTCAGAACTTTGACGCTGCCCTGTTCACCCCGCAATATGTCGAGAAGCGCCTGGCCTACATGACGCCCGAGTGGAAGGACGCCTTCCGCTACGCAACCACCGTGGCCAAGGACCTCAACATGGAAGAGGCGATTGCCGGTTCTCCGGGCTGGAGCGAGACAGGCGGCCCCTGGGTACCGGGCGCGCAGGCCATGAAGAAGTATGTGTGGAGCGAGACGCCGGTCGAAGGCGGCAAGCCATTCAGCGGGACTTTAGTGCACCCACCGACCAACACCGGCGCTTACCAGAACCTGCCGATCCACGACGTCATGCCTTCGGACGCGCCGTCAGCGCAATTCTATGCAGACTCAGCCGTGGTGGCCTACAAGGTGCCTGCCTCGCAGGCGATGGCGTCCGCACTGAAGCCTACCGTCACCAGCAGCGGCGGACCCATTGACGCAAGCCTGCTTAGCGATGGCGACCTGGTCAAGGCAGTCGAGTTACCCAGACCCGCGGCGGAAGGCGAAGAAGCCTGGATACAGTGCGAGTACCCTCAGCCCCAGAGCATCCGCTCGGTAACCCTGATGGTGCCGAGCATGCGTAACCAGATGATGGACTACATGGGGATCAACCTCGATGGCAAGCGCACGCTCGAGGCAAGCGACGATGGGCAGAACTTTCACACGATCATGGAGATACCGAGAGACGGCGCGCCCGCTCACACCCTTACCTTTGCCCCAGTGACTGCAAAATACTTCCGCCTTGCGATCACAACCCCTTCTACGCCGCACATGACTATCTCGGAAGAAGACCTGAAGGGTTTTGGCATGACCATGCCGAAAACGCCGACAACAGTAGGCGTGGCGGAGTTTGTGCTTCACCCTGAGGCCCGCGTCAATCGGCTCGAAGAGAAGGCCGCCTTTGTGCCGGTGACTGATCTTTATAGCTTTGCGACGCCAGCGGCTGGCGAAGGCGATGCAATTGATAAGAAGGATGTAATCGATCTGACAGGCAAAATGCGCCCCGACGGCACGCTCGACTGGACCCCGCCACCTGGCAGCTGGGTTGTGCTGCGGATCGGCTATTCCCTGCTCGGCATCACCAATCATCCGGCCACCAAGGAAGCGACAGGACTGGAAGTTGATAAGTTGAATGCCGGCTATGTCAAGAATTACATGGACCATTATCTGGACAGTTACAAGCAGACTGTGGGCGCAGAGATGATGGGCAAGCAAGGTATCCGCTATGTCATCACCGACAGCTGGGAGGCGGGCGCGCAGAATTGGACCGATACCATGGTCGCCCAGTTTACCAAGCGGCGCGGGTATGACCCTCACCCGTGGATGCCAGTGTTAGCGGGTCACATTGTCGAGAGCGCCGAGGCCAGCGACCAGTTCCTTTGGGATCTGCGCAAGACAATCGCCGACCTGACCGCCGACGAGCACTACGGGCAGGTACAGGCTTCCATCAAGGAGCGCGGCATGGGCCACTACGGTGAGTCGCACGAAGACCACCGCGCCTTTATCGCTGATGGCATGGAGGTCAAGAAGCTTGACGATATCCCGATGAGCGCCATGTGGACCCAGACTCCGGGCGTGAACAAGATCCAGTACGGTTTCAACGCCGACGACCGGGAGTCGGCGTCCGTTGCCCACATCTACGGGCAGAATCTCGCCGCTGCCGAATCAATGACAGCAGCGCAGGCGCCGTGGGGGTGGTCGCCAGAGACGCTGAAGCCCACGGCGGACCAGGAGTTCCTTAACGGGATCAACCGGTTTGTCATTCACGAGTCGGCGCACCAGCCGCTGATCGGAAAGGCACCCGGCCTCACGCTTGGACCGTTCGGACAGTGGTTCAATCGCAATGAGACCTGGGCCGAGAACGCGCATATCTGGATTGACTATCTCGGCCGCACCTCGTACATGCTGCAGCAGGGCAAGTTCGTTGCGGACATCCTCTACTTCTACGGCGAAGATTCAAACCTGACTGCCATCTTTTCTAACTCTGCTCCCAGCCTTCCGGCCGGGTATAACTTCGACTACATCAACGCCGACGGACTTATCCACGAGATACGTGCGGCCAATGGAGCACTTACGACGCAAAGTGGAATGACGTATCGCCTGCTCGCGCTCGATCCTTACTCGCAGCACATGTCGCTGCCGGTTCTGCGGGCTATCCACGCGCTGGTCGAGGCAGGAGCCATCGTGACCGGAGCCAAGCCGACCGGCACGCCGAGCCTGGCGGATGACGCACGCGAGTATAAACGTCTGAACGACCAGCTGTTCGGCGACGGGAGTGGTGTGCACTCTGTCGGCAAAGGCAAGGTGTATGCCGGCCAGGATGCGGCGGCGACGCTCCGGCAGCTCAATGTAGAGCCGGACTTCGCGCCGAGCGCGCCCAACCCAGAGAGCCCGGTTCTCTTCGTCCATCGCAAGCTCAGCGATGGTGACCTTTACTTTGTCGATAACCGCAGCACGCAAAAGGCTGACATTACCGCAACCTTCCGCGTCGCTGGCAAGGAGCCGGAGCTGTGGTACGCCGAGACCGGCTCCATACGCCCGTCAGGTTACATCATTGCGCAGGGGCATACTTCGGTTCCGCTGCAGCTTGAGCCCTGGGGCACAGTCTTTGTCGTCTTCCGCAAGCCCGCAACGCAGATGGCTCGCACGCTGCCGCAGCCGGCGTATCAACCGCTCTCGACAATCGACGGTTCGTGGACGGTGGGCTTTGAAGCAGACCGGGGCGCTCCCGCATCGCTCGTCATGCCTGCCCTCGCTTCCTGGAGCCAGAGCAGCGATCAGGGCGTCAAGTACTTCTCCGGCACCGGGACCTATACCAAGACGCTGCAGGCTTCGCCCGAGTGGTTCAAGTCTGGAGCGACGCTTTGGCTTGACCTGGGCGATGTAAAGAACCTGGCCGAGCTGACCGTCAATGGTAAGAACGTGGGAGTGCTATGGCACGCACCCTTCCGTGCGGATGTGACGAGCGCCCTCAAGCCGGGCAAGAACGACATTCAGATCAAGGTGACCAATCTGTGGGTCAACCGGCTGATTGGCGATCAGCAAACCGACGTGAAAACCAAGTACACCTTTGCTGATGTGAAGCCCTACAAGGCAGACTCGCCTCTGCTGCCCTCCGGATTGATTGGACCTGTAACCGTGGTGCAGCAAGGCAGCGAGTAAATAGGCGCGCCATTGGACAGCAGGCGTGGCAACCTCACTCTGCTGTCGCCGATGTAGGAGGCCGCTGAGGTACGCATGATATAAGGCCCGTATGGCACAAGATGCAACGAGTCGTTTGGCGGCATCCAGCCGACGCCGTTTCCTCAAGCAAAGCTTCGCCTTCAGCGCCGCTGCCTCCTTTGCCGGCGTTCCTGCCATGGCTGCTCTGCCGCCGAGGCCACAACACGTGCCGCAGGCAGCGCACCTGCTCATGGTTGGCGACTGGGGCCGCGACAGCACGCAGGTCTCGCAGCGCGCCGTGGCCGAGGGCATGGTGCGCTACGCGCAGGTCGAGGCGATCCGCACCCAGGCCCTGCTGCTGCTGGGCGATAACTGGTACGGAGAGCTGGCAGGGGGGATGAACTCGCCGCGCTGGAAGACGCAGTTTGAAGAGATGTACCCGGCCAGCGCGTTCCCGGTCCCCGCCTACGCCGTACTCGGCAACCACGACTACCAGCGCTACCCGGAGAGCAAGGTCGACGCAGAGCTTGCCTACGCGCGCACCGGGCGCTCCCGCTTCACTCTGCCGGCCAAGTGGTACTCCTTTGAGTTCCCCGTCCGGACGGCAACGTCGCAGCCGCTGATCACCTTTCTCGCGCTCGACAGCAACATGCCCCGGGGCCCCGGCGCGCGCGACAAGGGCATCGACTTCACGCTGACCGAAGCCGAACGCCTGGAGCAGCTGGCCTGGCTCAAGGCTGAGCTGGCCCGTCCTCGCACCACCCCGTTCCTGGTCGTGATGGCGCACCATCCGGTCTACTCGAATGGGCCGCATGGCGACCACCCGACGCTGATCCGCGACTGGGACCCCCTCCTGCGTGAACACAATGTGGCGCTGTACCTGGCCGGGCATGACCATGATCTGCAGCATCTCGAGTTCGCCGGTCACCCAACCAGCTTTTTTCTGTCAGGCGGCGGCGGTGCAGACCTCTACGATCTAAAGGTCAGCCACCAGGATCGCGGCCCCTACGCGGAGAAGGTCTTCGGCTTCAGCCATCTCGCCGTCACCCCCGAGCAGATAAGCCTGCGCCATCTCGACAGCAGTGGCCGCCTGTTGCATGCGTTTACTCGCGACGCACAGGGCAGGGTTACCATCGCGGCTTAAGGATCCAGCAGCCTTGAACAGGGTCGAGAGCCTAGAACGGTGCGTGCTCATGCAAATCTGCCCCAGCCGGCGCACTCGCGCCACGTCGAGAGCGGTTTAGTATCAAGGATGAGCTGCCCACGGGCGCACCCGCCCTGCCCATCAAAAAGAGATCAAACTCCTGAAGCCAACACCCATGCCCAGTATCCAATCCAGTAGCACCGTAGGACCGGAAGAAGTCCACCCCGACGTTGCGCTCGTCAACCTTGCCAAAGAAGGCGATGTCCACGCGTTTGAAAAGCTGGTGAAGCAGTACGATCGCCAGGTTTTTCGCATCGCGCAGCACATCACCCAGAACCGCGAGGACGCCGAGGATGTCGTCCAGGATGCGTTTCTCAAGGCTTACGAAAAGCTCCACCAGTTCCAGGGCAACTCAAAGTTCTACACCTGGCTCGTGCGCATCGCGGTCAATGAAAGCCTGATGCGTTTGCGCAAGCGGCGTACCGGTCGCATGGTGTCCATCGACGAGGATGTCGAGACCGAGGAAGGCTCGATGCCCCGGGAGCTGGCCGACTGGGGTCCCGACCCGGAGATGCAGTACGGTCAGTCGGAGCTGGCAGAGATCCTGCGCAAGACAGTCAATGGCCTGCCGCCTGGGTTTCGCGTGGTGTTCGTGTTGCGTGATGTGGAAGGTTTGTCGACCGATGAGACGGCAGAGACGCTGGGGTTGAGCGTTCCGGCGGTCAAGTCGCGGTTGTTGCGCGCGCGCCTGCAGCTGCGCGAACGCTTGAACCGGTACTTCAAGAAGAAGAATGGGGATGCGGCAAAGTGATCTGCTCTGAGTTCCTGGTCCACCTGGACGATCTGCTCGATGGCACGCTTGATGCCTCGCTCCGCCAGGAGCTTGAGGCCCACCTGGGCGTGTGCGAGCATTGCACGATCACCGTGTCCACCACGCGCAAGACGATTGAGGTGTACCGCTCAAACGTGCTCTACGACCTGCCGGATGATCTGCGCGATCGTCTACAGGCAGCCATCCTGGCCAAGTGCAAGAAATGTTAGGCGAGCGATGCTGAGGCTGCTCATCGTGGGATTGGCCCTCATTATCATCTTGCGCATGGTAAGCCGCGGCCGCGGGTAGCACTTTGCGACTCGACGAACTTCTCAGCACATCGCTGTAAATGGCCACCGGTTGAGACTTCCGCCTTCTCTGTCCTCTCGGCCTGAGTTAGTATCGAGCTGGCCACCACCTCTCTTGACTCCTCCAGGCGGCCCGGTATCGAGCCCGTTCAAGACCCAGGCGTTCCCCCGCGGAGGTGATCCTCCGCTCGCCCGCAGTTTGGTTAAAACGCCTGTCGATGCGAGCTTCGGAAAACAGTCCAGGAGACTATAGGAGATGAGGACCATGGCAGGACATGATGCGCAACCGGAACCCAACTCGCCCGCTCCAGTTTCAGACGAGGGTGGGATCGAGATTCAAGCTAAAGCTTGGCACCCCGCCAGCCCGGTAGAGGGCGACTTGTCCAAGGCCGGTGGAGTAGACAGCACGTCTTTAAACCCGCTTCACAGACCTGAATGAACCATCGAGCATAAAGGGCCTGCGGATCTTGCCCTCTGGGCCTGAACCGGTTGCCCGCATCTGCGCCCTTGGCTTTTAATTACTATCATCGCGCCGGTGCAGTGTTGGCTTATCGTCTCCGCTTGCATTCGGATTGTTGCCGCTGGTGCTGCTTCCCGTGCTGTTCGGGTCAGACGTGCTCGCGCGCCGCAGCGTCGGTTTGCCAGCGTTCTTCGGGTCGGTGAGCTTGCGCTTGTTCTCGATACGGGCGAGCCTTGCCTTCACGTCGTCGAACTCGGAGGTAGTCACCAGGTATTCAGGCTTGGGCGGCAGGATATGCGCAATCTCTTCCTGCGAGGCCTGGATCCGATCCGGCGTCTGCGGGTGATTGGCAAACGCACGGGAGACAGCGCCCGGCTTGCGCTTTTCCAGATTCTGGATCTTCTCAAAGAATGTGACAAACGCCTGCGGGTCATACCCGGCACGGTACATGTACTGCACGCCAAGAAAATCAGCCTGCGCTTCAAAGTCGCGCGAGAACTGCAGGAAGGTGAGTGGAATGCCGATCTGCGCAGCCTCGTAGATGCCGTATGCCGCATAGCCGCCGACAAAGATCAACGGCACCATGCCGATCTGCGCGTAGTTCGACCGGGTCATCTCGCGGGCTGCATGGTGAGCCGCCACGTGCGCGATCTCGTGCGCCATCACGCCGGCCAGCTCTGCCTCTTCGTCTGCGTTCAGGATCAGCCCAGAGTTGACATAGAAAAAGCCCCCCGGCAGCGCCATCGCGTTGACTTCATCAGAGTCAATCACGCGAATCGTGAACGGCACCTTCGCATCCGAGTTCCGAACTAAGTTCTGCCCGATGCGGTTCACATACTCAGTCACCACAGGATCGTTGATGAACTTGGTTCCCTTTTCGAGCTCCATGGAATACTGCTTGCCCATACGGATCTCGGACTCGGTCGAGTACCAGTTCCCCATGCCGCGCGCGCCGATGTTGCGCGTACCGACTGCGTTCACGTCTTCGATGCTGCCTGCCTTGACTCCCTGCACCACGCCGTCAGTGCCGACGTTGGCCTGGAGAGGCACGGGCTCAGAAGGCTTGGCTGGCGTCGCCATCGACTTGTTGTCCTTGGCTGCGGGAGCCGGCCTGGTGTCGGGACTGTTCGGAGTGCCGGGCGCGGGAGCCTGGGGAGTGCTCTGCGGCGTGCTGGGCGCACCACCTGGCGCAGGCGTACCCGGCACGTTTTGAGGACTTGTCTGGGCAGTGTTCTGCGGCGCGGTCTGCGCGGCCACCAACAAGGGCGCCACAATCAGCACTGCTCCCAGCCCCATCGGGCTTACGGCGCGGCGAAAGCTGGCGGTCGACAAACGGCGTTGAAAGTAATGCATGGCAGGCACTCCCGGAGAGCGTTGCGGCATGGCACACGCTTCGCTATCCCCTTAGACGTAGTATGGCCCTCGGCGACACCTCGTGTCCGCAATATTCGCGCAATCGTATTACCGCGGCAGCAAGCCCCCCCTGCAGCAAGGGCGCAACAATTTGGGCCCGCACACGGGCGACTGCCTGCATCTACACTAGAGCCTGCTATGGAACCCTCTTCTGAAAACGCTCAAACTGTCACGCTTGCGATTGATGTCGGAGGCACTGGCCTGAAAATGATGGCCCTGGGCCCCGAGGCAAAGCCGCTCACCGAGCGGGCCCGGGTAGACACGCCCATCAAGCCCACGCCAGACCGCATGCTCGCAGAGCTGGAACGGCTGAAGACACAGATGCCCGCGTTTGACCGTGTCTCGGTCGGCTTTCCCGGCGTTATCAAGGAGGGCCACACCCTGACCGCGGCCAACCTTCACCCGGACTGGATTGGCTACGACCTGCAAGGTGAGCTCGAACGCCGTTGGTCCAAGCCCGTCCGGGTCGCAAACGATGCAGCAGTCCAGGGCTACGGCGCCATCCAGGGCAAGGGTGTTGAGCTCGTCCTGACACTCGGTACCGGCATGGGGTCCGCGCTCTTCACTTGGGGGCGGCTGTGCCCCGGACTCGAGCTTGGGCACCATCCGCTGCGCAAGGGCAAGACCTACGAGGACTACCTTGGCCGCCAGGGCTTCAAGGCCTACGGGCAGAAGAAGTGGAACAAGATACTGCTGAAGGTCCTTGAGCAGACCGCGCACACCTTTAACTGGGACCACCTGTACATCGGCGGCGGCAATGCCAAGCTCGTCAGCTTTGAGATGCCCAAGAACGTTAGCCTGGTGTCGAACCAGGACGGCCTGCTCGGCGGCATCAAGCTTTGGGAAGATCACCTTTAGGTTGATCGCCGGGGGCTCTGCACGGCCAGGCTTGTGGCACTCCTCGGTAGCCGCGAACGAAAAACGATCTGCCGGCAAAAACAAGCGAGCCAGCATGGATTGCGAGCTGGGCTCGTCAGGGACGCGGGATTTGCAACAGGGACCCGGGGCGTGAGCAGCCTAAAAGTAAATTGCCTGCTAGCGCTTTCCTTCAAGCAACAGGACCGTGCCCGGGTTCGTCACAATGCCTTGAATCTGATAGCTGTCATCGAGGACAATGTTCAACTTGAGCAGGATCACGTCGCCCGGCGGCTCCACCGTGATGTTGAACGACCCCGTGCGGTCCGAGTTGAGTACATAGGTGCCGGTGCCCGCGTCATTGGTCAGGATGAATCCCCATCACTCAGCGAGCGCAAGGTACTCACATGGCCATTGCCGTCGAAGACGATGCGGCCCACAGCCGCAAACCGCCTGCGCTGAGCGGGCCCAGGGTCTGCACAATCGTCCCGGAAACGCTGTAGCCATGGGCGCCCTTCAGGCCTGCCGTTGAACAGAGTTGCGCCTTAGCGGCTGTCGCTCCAAACACCCAGCACGCCGCGCACGTTCCGACCGTTGGCAACAAACGTCATCGATTCAGTTGCATACAGGACCCTCCGTGGGGACCAGGCAGAGCGATGCCCTTGAACGTACGTCGCTCGCGGCGCCAATCTACGCCATGCTGGTTATGCCTGCAAGTTTTCGGGTCAGCTTGGCGGCGCCCACTGCTCGTCTGCTGACGGTCCGTAAAGCGCAGGCACGGGAATGTCGTTGAGTCGCAGGTAGACCCCCAGTTGCGCCGTGTGGTGCACCAGGTGGTTGAAGCACATCTGGCGAAAGGAGAGCGAGCGGGGTTTCTCTGAGATCAGGTGCTCGCCAAACGAAAATCGCCAGGGCTCGGCCAGCATCTGGTCGGACGCGGCCAGCAGGGCCGCGCGGCATTGCGCCGCAGAGTCGGCCAGGCGCGCCAGGCAAGCCTCGCGCGTAGTGAAGACGAGCGGCATGTGCGGGCGCTTGGAGTTCGCCATGTCCATGCCATCGTCTTCCATGATGTAGAAGCCGAAGAGCGGCAGGGTCGCACAATGCATGGCGAGCTTGCCCAGCGGCATCGACTTGGGGTGAGGCGCCCAGTCGTTCTTGTCCTCGGGCACCCGCTCCAGCGTGCGCCGCGTGTTTGCGATCTCGATGTCGTAATCCTCAAGCAGGATGGCAGCCGTCGTCGCGGATGTGTTCGCAAGATTCATCATGGTTCGCCTTTGAGAACGAAATGCATACGCCGAACCTCGGCGTATGACCCGCAGAAGTGTAACTCCTGCGTCCGCCCCCGCATACAAAGAAAAAGGGCGGCGCGCTCGTAAGCTTCGCCGCCCCGCCCCTTCCTGCCCGACCAGAGGTCAGTCGTAGTACTCCAGCCCAAGATGTGTGATCAGCTCCTGCCCCATGATGTGCCGCAGCGTGTTCTTGAGCTTCATCCCCTGGATGAACAGATCGTGCTCGGGGTAGAGGCCAGGCGCAGTCATGGGAGCCTTAAAGTAAAAGCTCAACCATTCCTGGATCCCTGTCGCGGCCAGCTCCGGCGTACGCTTGGCCAGGTCCATAAACAGCACCAGGTCAAGCGCCAGGGGCGCTGCCAGGATCGAATCGCGGCAGAGAAAATCGACCTTGATCTGCATCGGGTATCCAAGCCAGCCAAAGATGTCGATGTTGTCCCACCCCTCCTTGTTGTCACCACGCGGTGGGTAATAGTTGATCCTCACCTTGTGGTACATGTCCTTGTAAAGGTCGGGATAAAGCTCTGGCTGCAAAATATGCTCCAGCACCGATAACTTCGACTCTTCCTTGGTCTTGAATGACTCCGGGTCGTCCAGCACCTCGCCATCGCGGTTGCCCAGGATGTTGGTCGAGTACCAGCCGGCCACGCCCAGCATGCGCGTCTTGAAGGCCGGCGCAAGGACTGTCTTGAGGAAGGTCTGCCCGGTCTTGAAGTCCTTACCGCAGATCGGCGTGCTTGTTTTCTTAGCCAACTGCTGCATGCAGGGCAGGTCAACGGTCAGGTTTGGTGCGCCATTCGCAAACGGGATGCCAAGCGACAGCGCCGCCCAGGCGTAAATCTGCGAGGGTGCGATCGACGGGTCATCGTTGGTGAGCCCCAGCTCAAACGCCTCTATCGACTCGTGCACCGCGGTCGGCTCCAGAAAGATCTCGGTCGACCCACACCAGATAACGACCACCCGTTCCACGGTCGCCTGGAAGGCCTGCATGTCCGACTGCAGCTGGTGCATCAGGTCGCACTTGGAGCGCCCCTGCTTCACATGCGTGCCGGAGAGCCGCTTGACATAGTGCTGGTCAAAGACAGCCGGCATGGGCTTGATCGCCTCCAGGAACGGCTTGATCGTCTCCAGGTGGGCCGGCTCAAGCACCGAGGCCGTCCTGGCCGCCTCGTACATGTTCTCTTCGTAGATATCCCAGCCCGTGAAGACGATGTCGTTAAGATCGGCCAGGGGTACAAAGTCCTTGATCAGCGGCGTGTTGTTGTCGGTGCGCTTGCCCAGCCGAATGGTACCCATCTGGGTGAGCGAGCCGATGGGCTTCGAAAGCCCTTTGCGGACTGCCTCCACCCCTGCGATCAGGGTAGTGGCGACGGCACCCATGCCGACGATCATGACGCCTAGTTTGCCGGTGGCCGGGGTCGTGCCACTGTCGTTGCGAGTTGCCATTGCTGCAGGTCCAACCTTTCAGAGGTTCGTG
>CAZZYO010000051.1:1335-24826 GCA_964658255.1 Candidatus Babeliales bacterium | reverse complement strand
AAGGCTTGCGCCGAGCTGGTTGCCTCTGCCTTTCGCACTGCCTTTTTTCACCCCGATCGCTTCGGGGAACATGGCGTGGCAATCGCTACGGCGCGTGCAGGAAACGTGATCGGCGGAGGCGACTGGGCGGTGGATCGCCTGGTTCCGGATGCGGTGCGCGCCTTTACGGCCAACCACACGCTCCACCTTCGCAACCCTTCGGCGATCCGCCCGTGGCAACATGTGCTGGAGCCACTGCGCGGCTATCTCATCCTCGGCGACTCACTCCTGACCCACGGCACCCGCTCCTCAGGCGCATGGAACTTTGGCTCTGGGCCGGATGCAGTGCAACCCGTAAGCGCTGTCGTCAAGGAGCTTGCGAGTCATTGGCCCTCAGCGCAATGGTCGGTCACCGACGGCAATCATCCGCACGAGGCAGGAATCCTCACGCTCGATTGCGCGAAAGCGAAAGCAGAGCTCGGCTGGGCCGCTGCTTTCTCTTTTCGACAGGGCATAGCCATGACAGCTGACTGGTATGCGCGCTTTTACGCTGGTGAGGACGCAGCCACCCTCTGCGCCCGGCAGATCGCCGAGTATCAGCTGCTCACCGGCCCCGCTTCTATATAGGTCGCCTTGCAAGATGCCGGCCCTGGCTGATCGATGTGTAACTGCTGCTGTGCTCTATCGTGTGCGCGTAACGCGCTCTGCCCAAAAGCACCTCCCATGCGCAAGGGGAGCCGGTGAGTCACGCCCGCACAAATGATTGGATCGCATCCACCATGTAGGCCAGCATCGTCTCCGACAGGCCGGGGTACAGGCCCACCCAGAAGCTGCTGCGCAGGATGACTTCTGTGTTCTTGAGCGAGCCGACTACCCGGAAGCCGCAATCCTGGTAGGCGGGCTGCCGGGTCAAGTCGCCGCCGAAGAGCAGGCGCGTGCCAATCTTCTTCGTCTCCAGAAAACGCAGCAGCTCTTCGCGACCGAAGCCACAGTCCTCGCGCAGCAGCAGAGGAAAGCCGAACCAGCTCGGATTCGAGTTGGGCGTTGCTTCCGGCAAAACAAACACATCTTCAAGCGCGCCGAGAGCCTCCCGCAGGTAGCTGAAGTTGGCACGCCTCCTGGCAATAAATTCCGGCAGCTTCTTCAACTGCGAGACGCCGATGGCGGCCTGCATGTCTGTGAGCTTCAGGTTATAGCCCACATGCGAGTAGGTGTACTTGTGGTCGTAGCCAAACGGCAGTGTGCCCAGCTGCCAGTCGTACCGTTTGCCGCAGGTGTTGTCCTTACCCGGCTCGCACCAGCAGTCGCGGCCCCAGTCGCGAAAGGACTCGCCAAGCGTCTTGAAGAGAGGGGTGTTCGTCAGCACCGCGCCGCCCTCACCCATGGTGATGTGGTGCGCGGGGTAAAAGCTTGTCGTTGCCAGGTCGCCGAAGGTTCCTACTTTCTGGCCGCCATATTCAGCGCCTACGGCGTCGCAGCAATCCTCCACCAGCCACAGGTTATGCCTGCGCGCGAACTCGGCAACCTCCTTGGCCTGGAAAGGATTACCAAGCGTGTGCGCGACCATGATCGCCTTGGTCCTGGGCGTCAGCGCCTCCTCAAGCATGGCAATGTCGATCTGGTAGCTGGGCAAGGTGACATCGACAAAGACCGGCACACACTGCTGCTGCAAAACAGGATTGACCGTGGTCGGAAAACCAGCGGCAACGGTGATCACCTCATCGCCGCGACGAACCCGACGATCACCAAGCCTGGGGCTGGTGAGTGCAGAGAACGCGACCAGGTTTGCCGAGGAACCCGAGTTGACCAGCGAGCAGCCGCGCACTCCAAAGAACTGCGCGAAGCGCTTTTCAAACTCTGCGGCGAACCGGCCCGTGGTCAGCCATGCATCGAGCGACGCATCGACGAGTGCTTCCACGTCTTCGGCGTCAAGCACCTTGCCTGCCACAGGCACAGCCGAGACTCCCGGCTCAAAAGGCTTTGCCGCAAGCTTCTGTGCAGCAAAGGCCCGCGTGAGCGCCAGTATCTGTGTCCGCAGCTCTGCCACTTCGTCAGCCATCATGCCTGCTCAAGTGTAGCCGCAACATCGGGATTCGAGATTGCAGACGCTCCTTACCTAGGTGCGCGGCGATCTGCAGGGTGCACAAAGGGGCTGCGCTCCACCGTCACGCACTGGATGGTGGTGGGTCAGTTCAGGCGGCTTGCTTCCTGCCGGAATCAAACCGCGTCAGCATGGCAATGTTGACTACTCCAGCTTCCGGTTTGCCGCTTCTTCTTCTTCCTCACTGTAGTTTTGCCGGGACGCAGGCAGCGGATGCAGCTTGTAGAGAATCAGCACGTCGCGATCCTCATCATCAAGCGCGTGGAACTTGGCCACCTGTTCGAGCGAATACTGCGTGTGCAGATCCTCAAGCGTGCCGGGGTCAATCTCGTTCCAGGCCGCATACCAGCCGGGCTGGTACTGGTGGAGGCGATAGGGCAGGTCAGTCGTGCCGAAATCGTCGCAAATCGCCGGCAGGTGCGTCATCAGCATGATCTGGTCGCCGGAGATGGACAACAGCATGCGTCGCCCATTTGGGTGCCGGTCGATGTAGCGGGTTACGCCGCGCGCCGTCCGGACCAGCGTGTAATCCGGATGCCGCACGAAATGTGCGGTCCCCTGCACGTTCATCGCCAGCGTGACCGCAAAGGCGATCCACGCGAGTACGCCCAAACCCTGCATGACGCGACCGCCGCTGCGCCACAGGGCCGCTGCCCCCAGGCAGCTCACAAAGACAAGCGGGTAGGCCACCACCTCGTAGTAGCGCGGCTGCGGGTTATTGTGCCACCCCGTGAAAAAGATGTAGCCGAGCGAAGAGAGTGCCGAGGCGACCACCAAGGGCTGGCGCCAGAGCGTGGGCCGGCTCACGATGCCAAGAACCGCCACACCGAGGGCTACGCCGCACAGGATGGGGTCAACCCAGAGCGAACCATGGGCCGCATACCAGAAGGCCCAAAGCCAGCCGCTGGCGGTCTTGGGTTGGTCCCAGCGATTGGCTGAGAACAGGTAGTGGTAGTCGGCGGCGAAGTGCGGGTGTACGACAAGAAGGTAGTAGGCAGCCCAGGGCACCAGGCCGCCCACTGCGACCCACGCCAGGTCGCGCACCGTGTGGCCAAGCGCCTCGCGGCTCATCCTGTACCCATAAGCTGCCCACGCGATCGACAGCGTTGATGGAACGAGGAAGATCGCAGTGGTCTTGGTCAGCACGGCCAGGGTCAGCGCGAGCCCGGCTGCCAGCATCCGCACGCGATGCGCTCGTCCGGCCCCGGGCCTGGTACTGCGGGCGTCCCCCACGAGGAGCCAGCTCAGCATCAGGAAGAGCAGCATCAGCGGCTCAAGAATGGCCAGGCGGCTAAACGCCCACAGGTAGGCGCTTGCTGCCAGGAAGCTGACCCCGGCCAGCGCCACCACCCGCGAGGCCGCTGCCTGCCGCAGCAACGCATAACTCAGCAGCAGGTCACCCGCAAAGACGCACAGCCCGAGCGCGCGAGCTGTGACCACACTGACGCCACCTACTGCAAAACCAGCTCGGAGCAACAGTGGCCATACCGGAAGAGCAGCGGCCGGATTGAAGTCCCCCGGCAGCCTCCATTGCCCAAATAGCGCTTCGCGGATAGCCGCATTCCCGTACCAGCCCTCGTCGGTATACTTCGCATAATCCATCCAGGGCGAAAAGTTGGGAAAGTCGGCGCGCAGGTGTACAAAGTGCAGCGCAACGAGCGCTGCAATCGCCGCCCACCAGAGGGCGGGCCACAGGATGGAAAACGTGCGCGTATTCATTGCAGTCCGGGTGAGTCCGTCAAGTGAGTGCAGTCGGCTAAGTTGCTCGGCGAAAAACCTGCGAGCGTTCCGTATCAAAGCTCGCGCCTGCCATTCGCTCCTTCCATGAAGGATGCGCATCAGCCAGCTTGCGCCTATCTACCCTGCTCTCTTTGCATTCACTAGGGTTCTACTCGTAGGCCAGCGCGTCAATCGGGTCCTTGCCCGCAGCCTTCACTGCAGGGTACGTGGCCCCGAGAAGCGCGCCGACAAAGCCGATCAGGATCCCACGCACCCACCAGATGGGGGGAATCTCGAACGGGCGCGTGGGGAACTTGTAGCTCAGCGCCAGCTTGATCACCATGGTCAGTGCCGCCCCCACAACAATGCCGGCCACGGTCACCAGAGCTGCCTCGCGCAGCACGGTGTTCACGATGTAGCCGCGCGACGCTCCCAGTGACTTGAGGATGCCGATCTCGCGCGTCCGCTCCATCACCGCCGTGTACATCGACTGGAAGATCACCAGGAATCCTACGATCACAGCGATCGAGATCACGCTGTCCAGGAACGCGTTGAAGCCCGGCAGGTGCGATGGGGTCATCAGGCTCATCCACTCCTCGAGGGTCTGCACCTGGTACTCGCCGAGGCCCGGCGTCTTGGTGATCTCCTCGCGGATCATGCCTTCGTTCGCCTTGTCATCCGACCGCACGTAAAACAGCGAAGCATTGTTCTCGTTCCCCAGCAGCGCGCCCAGGGTGCGAATGGGCACAAACTTGCGCCCGCCCTTGCCATGCTCGAAGACCCCGGAGATGCGAAACGGATGACCCTTGATCTGGATCGTGTCGCCCACGTGCCCGCCGCCCTTACCCTCGGCGAACACGTCATCCACAATCACGTCGTTCGGCCCGGTAAAACGTCCACCGGCAAGGAACTCAAAAGGTTTCAGTGCGTTGTAAGTGGCGAAATCGATGCCCCAGATCGTCTCCACTGTGCCAACCGTGCTTAGGTCCGAGATCACCGGCGCCGCGACCACCACGTGCGGCAAGCGTGCCAGCACGTCCGCGATCTTCGCCGGCACCGGCGCGCCGCCTACGGCTGAAAAAAAGCTCGAGTTCGGCGGATGCACGATCATGTCCGCGCCAATGCCGTTGGTCTGCGACTGCTGATGCGAGACCTCGCCAATCATGATGCCGACGATCGAGAGGATCATGACCAGCTCAATGGCAACGGAAAAAACGCTTACCAACGTGCGGATGGGACGGTGGAGCAAGTTGCCCAGGACAAGCTTGTTCATTCGTTTCCGGCTGACCTTTCCCGCGGTAGCGCGCAGCCCTGTAGCGCTGTCAAAGCCCTGGCCGCTGCCCCTGAAGTGTAGCAAAGCAGCCTGGAGGCGTTCCGTGCGGAGGCAGCCACAAACCCGGAAAGCGACACCGGAGCATCTTCGCTCCGATAGGCCGACACCCTGCGAGCAGCTCAACGCGTTAGTAAACCATCCCATGCGTTGAACTCTGCTGATGCAGGCGCCTTCTGTACCCGGCTGACAGTATCAAGGATCATCGTCGCCCTCGTTCCTTGGTCGTAGCGCGGCCACGATGGCATACCCTGAGCCTGCACCTCTTGCCCCTGGATGAACGAGCACCAGGCCTGATGCACGGTTTTCGCAAGCTGAAGATCCGGCGCTGACGGTGCGCCACTCGGAAAGCGCTCCCACACAAAGCTCAACTCGAGCGCATGAAAGGCAAGCCCCGCCAACGGCCCACCCTGCAGCGTGTGATCAAAGCGATACACAAAGGCTGTGCCGCCTGCGCTCACATGCGCATCGGCTACACGCAACGAAGGAACCCAGTACTCCTCAGCCGTAACGCTGCGGATCCGCCGCGCCTCGTCGCTCATCTCGGGATAAAGCGTGCGGTACCTGGCTGCTACTTCTGCAAAGGTAGCCAGAGGCAGGTTGGCCAGGTCCTTCTGCGTTGGGTCCGCGCTGGGATGTGGTCCGAGGAAGGTGGCGCTTTCATCGCGGTTGGTGCCCAGCAACAGACGCTTGGCGCGCGTCGATCCGCCACGGATCGTCTCCAGCGGCACACGCGGCAGCAATGCGTCGCCAAACTCGCCACGTAGAGGGAAGTGCGCCGGCCAGCTCTGCGTAAACTTCTCCTGCGCTGCGACGATCGCCTGCACTGAGGCGGTCTTGAGCGCGGTCACAGACTGGCCGTGGTCCGCGGTCCATTGCGCAGCAAAGCCGCGAGCGACCTGCTGAGCGACTTCCCGAGGCCAGAGACGCTCCGCGCCTCCGCTCTCCGAGATCATCTGATGGAACAGCGGCTCGGCTGACGGCACACCCATTAATGTGTCGGTAAGCTTCGCGCCCGCAGACTCCCCTCCGACGGTGACTCGCCCCGGATCCCCGCCGAACGTGGCGATGTTCTCCTGTATCCAGTGGAGCGCCAGGATGATGTCGCGCAGCCCATTGTTCGCACTGCCCGCGTACTCCGGCCCCAGCTCTTTTTCGAGGTCAAGAAAGCCGAAGACGCCCAGCCGATAGGCGATGGTGACGCAGACAATGCCCTGCCTGGCAAAGCTGCTCCCGTCCTGCAGCGGGTCAAACGAACTCCCTCCGGTAAAGCCGCCCCCATGGATCCACACGAAGACTGGGCACGAGCGTTTTATCCCCGGAGACCACACGTTGAGGTAGAGGCAATCCTCACTCTGTGGCAAGGAGGGCTGACCTGGCTGCACGGCCGCGGCGGCAAACCTGGTCGCATCCCGCACGCCGCTCCAGTGCGCGGCTGGCTGCGGTGCGCTGAAGCGCAGCGGGCCTGTGGGAGGCGCCGCGAAGGGAACCCCGCGGAAGACGCTGATGTCGTCAGCAGACTCGCCTCGCAGCGAGCCGGAGCGCGTCTTGACCATCACAGGCGCAGGAGCCAACACGCTTCCCACTGCTCGCGCGATCGCTTGCGCGCCGAGGGCGGCAAGCGCGGAGTGACCGAGAAACGCTCGACGGTTGAGCAAACGTGCACCTTCTTCGCTTTTTGCCGAGCTTACTCCACCTTCACAACGCGTTGCGTATTGGTGCAGCAGCAGGCGCACAGGTTTCAAGCTTCAAGAACACAAGCTCTCTCTTGCCAAGATGCAGCTGTGCGAGCCGCGCACTAGGCCTGCACAAGCCCCGGTTCACCCCTGCTCGTTTCAGAATGGCATTTGATTTCGCCGATACAGTTATCAAAGTTTGGTCCTCCCCTTTGACGCACCCGATTTTTCGGTCTTAAGGTAGTGACACGTGCCGATACTAGAAACGCAGGTATGTGTATGGGCCAGTTCGGACAGGAGTTGCGAAGAGAGCGGGAGCTGCGCGGGATCGCCCTTGAAAACATCACGGGCGTGACCAAGATCAGTGGGCGCCACCTTCGTGCCCTGGAGGAAGAGAAGTTCGATGTGCTGCCCGGCGGCGTGCTCAGCAAGGGCATCGTGCGAGGCTACGCACGCGTTGTCGGCCTGGATGAAGACACCTGGGTGACACGCTACCTGTCCGCCTATCACCAGAGTGGCCAGCTCAAGGATGACGACATGAGCTGGATGGAGTTCGCGCAGAATGTAGGACGCGAGCGCAAGGGCGCACTACCCGACAACCAGCAGCGCATGCGCTGGGCTGGCGTCGCCGTGCTGCTGACACTGCTCGCTCTCTTCAGCTGGTACGTGGTTCACTTCGTCAATGGACGCGCGGCTCTCGCGCAGAGCAGCCTGGACACACCCGCTGCTCTTGTACAGCTTCTGCCACGCGCATCCGCAGGTGGGCGCACGCCCGAGTTCTACGGACGGTATGGTCGGCGCCCCGCATAGTTTTGGGCAGGCCGGTGCGGCAAAGATGATTGCCCTCAAGCTGGGCGCCCTCGCGCAGGGCATCGCCGACGTGGTCGCGCCGGTCGTCTACTCCCGCGCCCGCGACCTTGCCATGGCTTTTCTCGTTGCCATCCTCGTCCTGCTGCTCGTGCTCAGCCCTGTCCTCGCGCGCTACACCCGCCGGCCTGCAGTGGTTCTCGGCCCCGCGATCTACTTCGGCGTCCTGCACCTTACCGCCTTGATCGGCCTGGCGACCAGCGTCCGCTTTGAGACTGGCCTGGCGCAGCTTACGCTCTTCACCTTTCCTTTCAGCATCGTGCTCTACCAGGAGACGGCGCTTCCAGGCTTTGCCTCCGGCCATGAGCTCGCTGACAACTACGTGCGCTACATCGTTCATTTCGGCGGATGGAATGCTCTTATCCTTGCGACCTTCCTCGCGCTGGTCGTTCCTCCCCGGGTACGTCGAGAGCCCCGCCATTCGGCGCAGGCTCCTCTTCCCTCCTGATCCGTTCCATCCCGCTGGCATCCCGCTGACACCCACTCACCCATCGTCGGGCACTGTTTAACCGGCACTGCTTTGCGAGGTACCGTTACCGTCGCGTACCATGTCGGGATAGAGCCCAGGCCTTTGACGCCGGGGCCGGCCTCCTGAACCGATGCTGCCGGCCCACCTGCCCCCCGAGCCCCGCATGCCTTACGCGTGCTTCGCCGGCGATCCCAGGAGTCCCGGTCTGCGCCACGGAGGAAGCACCCATTGCCCACACGCGATAAGTCCCTTTTCACCTCGGAGTCGGTCACCGAGGGCCACCCCGACAAGATTGCTGACCAGATCTCGGACGCTATCCTGGACGCCTGCCTGGAACAGGATCCTTACTCCCGTGTCGCCTGCGAGACCCTGACCGCCACCGGCCTGGTCGTTATCGCCGGCGAGATCACCACGCAGGCCTATGTCGACTTTCAGTCGCTCGTGCGCGGCGTTGTCGCGTCCATTGGCTATGACAACGCGCTGTACGGGTTTGACTCGAACACCTGCGCCGTCATCTCGACCATCAACAAGCAGTCCGGCGACATCGCCATGGGTGTGGACACCGGCGGCGCCGGCGACCAGGGCATGATGTTTGGCTACGCGACCAACGAGACAGAAGAGCTGATGCCGCTCCCGATCTCGCTCGCGCACCGGCTTACCCGCCGCCTGACCGACGTGCGTAAGGGCGGCAAACTCCCCTACCTGCGCCCCGATGGCAAGTCTCAGGTCACCGTCGAGTACGATGAGCGGGGCCTGCCAGCGCGGGTGGACGCGGTCGTCATTTCGACCCAGCACTCTGAGACTGTTACGACCGACCAGCTGCGCGCCGATGTGCTCAAGCACGTCATCCAGTTCGTCATCCCGGCCCACCTGCTCGACGAGAACACCAAGTATCACATCAACCCCACCGGCCGCTTCGTTATCGGCGGGCCGATGGGCGATACGGGCCTGACCGGCCGCAAGATCATTGTGGATACCTACGGTGGCATGGGCCGTCACGGCGGCGGCGCTTTCTCCGGCAAGGATCCGACAAAGGTCGACCGCTCGGCCGCCTACATGGCGCGGTACATCGCAAAGAACATCGTCGCCGCCGGGCTCGCCTCGCGCTGCGAGGTGCAGCTGGCCTACGCCATCGGCGTGGTTGAGCCGGTCTCGGTCCTGGTGGATACCTTCGGCACCGGCTCGCTTCCCCCAGGCGAGCTGCAGGAGCTCGTCCGCGCCAACTTCCAGCTGACGCCGAAGGGCATCATCGAAAGCCTCAACCTGCGCCGCCCCATCTACCGCCAAACCGCAGCCTACGGCCACTTCGGTCGCCACGAAGCCGAGTTCACCTGGGAAGCCACGGACAAGGCCGCGGCGCTCAAGGAAGCCGCTGCCAGCAAGGAAGCCGTCGCCGCGAAGTAGTAGCTTTGACCGAAGCAAAGACAAACGGGCCGCCTCCATAAAGAAGACGGCCCATTTCTCTTGCACTCAGGCGAGTCGCACCGACTAAGACATATCATCAGGCGGTAGCTCATGCGTTGCCGGCATGGCGAGCACTCGCTCTGCTCGCGAAGGAGCCACCAGGCTGACCGGGACGCCGTAGTAGAACTCCTGGACTGTCTCCACGCCTCCGCCGCAACCATCGGTGCAGGGCGGAGGGGGATTGGGGCATTCCCCGCCCTCCTGAGCCTCCAAAACGAGCCTCATGCTAACCAGCAATCCCAGCAGCAAACTTGATTAAATAAACCAGCGTCTGGTCATCGCCTGCCCTTTCTTACGACCTTGCTTAGTAAGCCCAGTGAATGGTTACCACCATTTCATTGCGGACCGCCAAATCCGGCTTCGATCGAGTTGTCGCCCTAAGTGAGTTGTGTAAATAGCCGTACCCTCTCGGTAGATCATCGAACCATCCGGCTTGATCGCCTTGAAGTCGAACTGGATGGGCTGAGGGTAGATCGGCCAGTTTGCACAGAAAGAACCATTTGCGCGACCACTATAATCAAGAAGCGCCTCCGCTTCGATCCCCGGGGCTACTGCCGGTGCGTAAACGCCAGTATCTTTGTCAAAGATACGTATGCTCCTGTTATCCATGTCGGTGTAAGTAATAAAGATGTATCGCTCGAGCTGGACAACCGAATCAACTAAATCAACATCTTGATTGATCCTTCCGTCTTGAACCAGCTCTCCTTGGCGCACAGCGTAGCTCACAATCCTGCTCTTACCACCAGCCCCTGTCGGCCTTTGCTCCTCACCTAACAGTCGCGGGCTTACTCGCTGCGGATCGCCATGAGCCGAAACAAAGCATAAGGTAAATAAATAAGCGCATAAAAGACACTTGATCATAGTTCAGCAGGTTTGTTTCGGGGCTTGGCAGACATTGGAGATATAGCCAGGTGCAGGCGTCTGCCCTCCGCCATAACAATGGGCGAAAGAAGTAATACGAGAGATTCCTTTCATCTCTCCATTTACAATCCGATCACATGCGCTCTTGATCGATGAGAGGAACAGCCCCGGCTGCGCAAACAGCTTTTGGAACGGAGGATGCTCCGAGTCGTGAAGAGCAACGATTGGTTCTGCAGTTATGTCGTAGCCTAGATCTTGAATTGGCTCGTAGGAGTGAGAGGATGGTACAAAGCGTAAGAACAGTACATACCGGTGGTTGTTTTCTAAGCCTCTCACGTGCGGAAGCGAGGACGAGACAAGATGGCTTTCAACCTTGATTGTTCCGCCCGCGCGTGTGAGCGTAATCTCCTCGCCAGCGCTCACATGCTGACTGGAAGGGGGATGAGGATTATGCGCCAACACCTCTTCAACCAAGAACTGGTGGTCTGTAAATACAAACCCCTCGCCTTCTGTAAAAGCGGACTGGCTACTCTTGATTGTGCCCATTGCGACGAGGTCGCTACCGACCACTGAGGATCTGATTTTTTGTTCGTCGGTTAACTCGGCGGCAGGAGCCGTGTTAAGGATAGCCGGAGTCACATAGATCACTGGGCTTGTAACCACATCTTGATTGCTCTGAATTGCAAGAGCTCGAAGGCTTTGTTTGCGCTCCCACTGGGAGTAATGGGATGGATTTGCTTCTAACCTCTGCTGCATGACTGCTTCCGACGTAGTTTGAGCATTGCCCTGTTGAAAAAGGCTCAACAAGCACAGAAACGTACACACCTTGATCGGCTCTTGCATACCACTCCATTCTGGACTGCAATTGGGTTGAAAATACGCCTGTCGAAAAACCAGCAGTCGAGCCATGTAATGACGGAACTAAATTTGTTACACCCACCAACCATGCGAACGTTATCCCGTAAGTGCACTGGCGCGATCCCGTAAGTGCACTGGCGCGCAAGCGTATGCATGTCTTTATGCGCGGGATCAAAATAGTTCGACTGCGGGCTGACGCACTTTCAAGCTCACCAGCGGCGCACTTACCCTCTCACCCCCACCGAAACTTCACCGGCGCCTCAACCTCCGGGTGCAGGCTCTTGTGCACCGGGCAGGTATGCGCCGCGCGCTCCAGCTTCTGCTGGTTCTCCGGGCTCACCATCCCCGGTACGTGGATCGTCACCGCCAGCCGCGCAATCCTGCGTGGAGCTGCGGTGGTCATCATCTTCTCGACCGTCGCTCGTGAGCCCGCGATGTCTATCTCGAGCGTTCGCGCTGCAATACCCATCACCGTCAGCATGCAGGTGCCAAGCGCGGTCGCGACCAGGTCGGTCGGTGAAAAGCTCTCCCCGCGCCCCTGATTGTCCTTGGGAGCGTCTGTGTTGAGCTCCGCTCCGGAGGGCTCGTGCACCGCCCTGCAGTGCAGCTCTCCCTGGTATTCGATCTGGATGGCGACCATGTTTCCCTTCCCGAGATGAGTTCAAAGCGAAATAAGATCAAATCCGCGGCGCGAGGGCGGAACAAAAGGCTCGGGCAGTGGTTCAGCCGGCGGCCGGCTTTTACCATGATGACAGGTTCACTCAGCCCGGCGGTTCTCGCCGCAACTCTCTCCGCTGTAGCAGTTTCGCGCATCCTCTCAAGGAGAGGATCGTATGCCCATTACCCGCAGAGATTTCACCCGATTGGCCAGCCTTTCCGCCGCCGCCCTCACGCTTCCCACGTCCGGCAGCGCCTTTGCACAGGCGGCGCCGACTACCTCCACCGGCAGGCCGATCGGCTACTGTGTCGTAGGCCTGGGCCGCATCTCGGTCGACCATTTTCTTCCCGGCCTCGCCGCCACTGAGCACTGCCGCCCCACCGCGCTCGTTAGCGGCCACCCTGACAAGGCAAAGCGCATCGCCGCCCGGTATGGCATCCCGGCAAGCTCCATCTACAGCTATGCCGACTACGACCGCATCCGCGACAACCCGGCCATCACAGCCATGTACATCGGCCTTCCCAACAGCATGCATGCCGAGTACACCATCCGCGCCGCCAGGGCTGGCAAGCATGTTCTGTGCGAGAAGCCGATGGCCAAGTCGCCGTCTGAGGCGCAGTCGATGATCGATGCCTGCCAGACCGCGGGGAAGAAGCTGATGATCGCCTATCGCTGCCAGCTTGAGCCGACCAACCTGCGTGCGATTGAGACCATCCGCTCCGGCGCGCTCGGCAAGCTTCAGCTCATCGAGTCGGGTAACGGCTTCAGCATCCAGCCAGGCGAGTGGCGGCTCACCCGGACGCTTGGCGGTGGCGGGCCGCTGGTCGACGTAGGCATTTACTCGCTCAACGCCTGCCGCTATCTCACCGGAGAGGAGCCGGTCGAGATCAAGGCGACCACCTACACAGACCGGTCAGACCCGCGCTTCCAGGAGGTTGAAGAGAACCTTGCCTGGACCATGCGTTTCCCCTCGGGTGTGGTCGCGAGCTGCATGACCAGCTACGGCGCCAACACCGACGGCTACTACCGCGTCTTCGGTTCCAAGGGCATGCTCGAGCTTTCGCCGGCCTTCGGCTACGAGGGGATCAAGATGATCACGCGCACCGCAGGCAAGTCCACACCCTACGACTCCCACGAGAAGGATCCGGCCCACTTCACCCGCCAGGCCGACTACTTCGCCGACTGCATCCTGAACAACAAGCCAGTGAAAATGTCGGGCGAAGAAGGAAAACGCGACCTGGAGTGGATCGCGAAGATATACAGCGCCGCAGGTATTTCGTACGCGTAAGCTGCTTCGGCGGCCGCAGCCGGGGGGGGGTTAGTCGAACCAGGAACTAACAACCCCGCGCTCTGGTTTTACTGAACGAACGGTGCGGCTTTCCTTGTCCAGGCAGAGGTGGCGTAGTGCTGCCGCAGCAGCCGTGCTGCCTCTTGCCTGAGCTTCAGCAGGTCGGTCGCCTCGGAGTCCGCGCGTACTTGCGGTGTAGCAGGATCGGCCCCTGGTTGCTCCGGCTGTGTGCACCCGTAGCGGATCATCCGCAGCACAAGGAACAGCGCCTCCGGCGATTGCGGATCGTGAAGGTTCGCTTTCACCTCTGCCACGATCCTTTGCCCAACCACCAGCGAACGCATACCCCGGATCTGCCTCGCTTCGGCCGCACCTGCTTCGTGCTCTGACTGGGAGAGGAAGGCAGCCGGGGAGCCTGCGTCGGGGTCCGACTGGTAACACCAGTTATCCCGGTAGCTCTCGATGAAGTCGTACGAGTAGGCCCGCTGCACGCCTGCATTGAGGTAAGGCCGCAATCCGGGGTTCCTGGCCAGCGTCATCCATTGGGCCAAGGGCGAGTTGCCCGCCTGCGCGCGCAAGGCCACCGGCAAGAGCGGCAGGAAAGACGCGGCCCGCGGCTGGTCGTGCAGGAGGATGGCTCGCGTCCAGCCTTCCTCCGCCACGGCGGCGCGCAACTGTGTGGAAAGGCTGTCAGAAGTTGCTGCTTGTAGCCAGAGATCGAGCGGCGCCTGCTCGTTCAAGACGCGCGCCGCATCAGCGTCAAGCTGCGCAGGATCCACCTCTGCGAAGCAGTCGTAGTGACGCTTTGAGTCCTTCATCACAGCAAGGCACTCCTGCTCGGACGAGTACTCCTCAGAGGAGGCGAGCAGGAGGGTCCGCGGCACAAAGCGCAGGAACTCGCTTGGAGATGCAGCCGCAAGCATCCGCAGGCTGCGCACTGCGTTGACTGTGGAGGGTTCGCGTTCGGTCTTGGGCATCTGCTGCAGGAAGAGCGTGAGCTGTTCGAGCACGCTTCGCGCCTCCGCGAAGCGGTGACCCGCGAGCAGGAGCCGCGCACGGTGATATGCGACCGTCTCGTAGGCAGGGGACGAGGGCGGGATGTGCGCCGCTGCATCGAGAAGGTCCTGCTTCGCGCCTTCTGAATCATTAGCGAGCACCAGGGCTGCAACCAGCCACGGCTGCGAGTGGGTGCTTTGCCACTGTGCCAAAGCATGCTGCGATGCACTTGCGGCCAGAGACTGGAAGGTGAGCGTCCAGTCGAGTATCGGCGCAGACGTGCGCTCATCCGCTGTGCCGGCAAAAGCTGTCTCGCGCTCCTGCTTTGCTGTCAGCTCTGCTTCTGCTGCCGTGACAGGCCGAAGCGCTCCCGGCTTTTCCTCATCCTGCACCTGCCCGTAGAGTGCTGGCCGCGCACGAAGACCGTCCGGAGTCCTGGCGTTGGTAATCCAAAGCAGGTCCTGAAGATCCTGCGCGTAGTCTGCATCAGGACGGGGACCGCTTACCAGCGCGGCCAGCTCGACGGTGCGCTGTTTCGGATGCAAACGAATCTGTATCATCGCCAGTTGCTTTTGTGCAGCGTGGCGCCACCGCGGCTCCAGATTGCCAGACAGCGACTCCCGGAGCAGGTCCTCTGCTTGCCGCAGGATGGCCGGATCGTAGTCGGCCTGTTCTGCAGCACTCTGCCGGGCAAAAAAGGCCTCGCGGATGCGCGTCCGCGCAGCCAGGTACGCCGCACCCGTTTGCCAGGGCGAGCTTTTATCCTGGCTGATCGCGGCGAACTCCCGGGCTGCTGAGTCGAAGGCCCGCGCGTAGAAGTGCGCTGCCGCAACCTGGTAGGCGCGGTCGGCTACCAGCAACGGCGGAGACCCGGCAGGTGCGGCAGCCGGACTGCTCGGCTCTCCCGCGCAGTTATGAAAGACCGCGTCCTGCCCATGAAGCCAATCCAGCAGGAGGGTACTGGTGGCTCCCCACAGCCGGGCTCGCATTTCCAGCGTCTGGGTGGCCGTGCGAAAGGCGTCGTCAGCACAGTTGAGAAAGTTGCTCTCGTACTGGTACCCCTGGCTGGTATGCCCCTCGATCCGGCCCTCCTGTGCGATGACTTCGGACGGTGGGTCCCGAAATGCTCTTCTTGCAAGCACCCAGCGTTTGATCGGTTCCTCTGCAGCAGGGCCGGGGTCGTTGTTGAGACCCCGCTCCTGGGGTCGCGTGTCATACTCTCGCTCCACGATAGGGATCGTCGGAGTCCAACCCGTTTGCTCGGTCGAGTCGAGCTTGCCGCCAGTGAGATACCGGTAAGCAACGAACAAGTCGCCCCGCGCAAACCCGGGCTGCAGCAGGCCGAGCTCTCCCTTGACGTACTGCTCTGGCACGTCCGGCCGCTCGGTGCGAACAAAGGTATCGGGGTAGAAATCCGGGCCACAGGCAATAGCAGCGGCGGTCAGGGTAAGCGTCAGGCAAAATGCTGCCCTAAGCAGACGCGAGTGTTTGCTCCGGATCATGGCGGCCCCTGGGCATCGTGGAAAGTGCCAGCGAGCAAGGTCGGGAGCACCGCTGCATCCTTTGCCCACCCATGTTCTGCAAAGATAAAGACGCGCTTGGCTTGCATGTTGGCGGGCCAGGGCTCGGCGGTTGAGACCCCAACGCTGCTTTCACAGAGCGGCTCTCGAAGCTGATACACAGAAGAGGAAGCAAGGGCGAGCCGACGCCGGTCCGGCTCCATCCTGAAAAACATCGGCGTGGCCGCGTTGACAGGAAGATCGTGGATCCAGTCATCAGTAGAGCACCAGGAAACCAGTGCTGTGATGTCGAGCGGTAGCCCAGAAGGCATCTGTCGCCTCAGCTCACTCAGCAGGCGACGGTAGAAGGCGCGCTCAGACTTCTTTGCGTCGAAGTCAACCTGCAACGCGGCCATGCCGGGTCGTCGCGAAAGGGCGTTGAGCTCGGCGACTACGTCCTGCAACAGCCTTTCGTCGCCTCGGTGCGCAGCGAAACGCTGGTCCGTGTCGATGCGCGCTACGGCGATCCGTACTACATGCCGGGGTAGCACAATTGGCTCATTACGCCCGATCACCGCGGCGGAGGAGCCGAGTCGCAGCGTCTCCTCGAGGATGGCGACTCCGGTGGTATCGGTTGGAAGTGCGTGCACATCTTCAGGCCGCTCCCATACCCACAGGAAACGTTGCGGCAGCGCAGTGTCTTGCGCCGCACTCTGCCTAACTGCGCTGCGTAACTCGTGCTCAATGGAAAAGCTGCGAGCACCCGCGATGACGGAAAGGAACAGGCAGGCTGCGAGTGGGATTGAGAGTAGACGCATGCGTGCGGCAGGAAACCCATTTTGAACGGACCGTGCATGGAAGGCAATGCCAAAGCAGTCAAGCACAAAGAGGGGAACTCGGGCTGAACGCTCAACAAGGATGCAAGAGGAGGGGGTTTGGAGGAGTGATCGTTAGCCACGACTGTTGCGGCTCGCCTTTAAGGCTCGGGCTTGGTCTCGTCCGCAGCGTCGCCCTCTTCCACCAGCACTGCCGAAGAGCCTACAAGATCAAAGCTTGCCGCCTGGCCACCGGTTGGCTGGAAGCTGATCTGCAGCGGCTCGCGACGCCAGGCGGCCGGTGCACAGGCAGGCGAGGGATGATCCATTGGGTCCCAGGGTCCGAGCTTCTTTGCGACCAGGGGCTTGCGGGCTGCCACCTGCGCCACGACCGCGTAGAGCTGCCTGCCGCCGGCAGTCAGCCCACAGTAGGCGGCATAATCGCGAAACCACGCAATATCCGAGACCGACGGATCGTAGTCGGGCAGCTTGATCGGCACCACGTGCCCTGCTGTGCGATCGACCAGCAACCAGGGCCCCTTCTGCCATACCCAGTGCTCGGTCTTGTCTGTCGGCAGGGCATCGTTGATCCGGATCACCCTTCGGATCGCAAAACTGCGATCGGTCACATCATGCGATTCGCCCGCGGTCCATTCCTTCACCTTGCTATCGACCAGAAGAGGTCGCACCCGCAGCTCACGGTCGGCCGCGGTCGCTCCAGCCGGATCACCCTCCTTGGTGTAGGGCACCTTCTTGCCCGCCCCGAGCACGACGGTGTGCACCCTGGGAGGCTTGGGCGGCTTTGCCTTCTTCTCCGGCGCAGGACCATTGCCAAAAGCGAAAAGGCGATCGCCTCCACTCACCAGGCACAGCATGGCGAACATCAAACAGCAGCAGCGCAGGCGAGTCATAGGAGAAACATAGGCTCGCGACGCGTAGGTGTCTTGTTACGAAGGTGTGTGCCAGGCCCGGGCGTTAGCTGGCGAGCGCTGCCACTGCCGCCTCAACCCTGGGGCGTAACTCCAGGGCACTGCGCACACAGTTGCGGCCTTCGCGCTTGGCCACGTAGAGCGCTCGGTCCGCATCCGCCAGCAGGTCTGAAACCGAGAGTCCATTCCCGCTACTTTGCGCCGTTGCCACCCCGATGCTGATGGTGACGGGACTGCCTTCGGCAACCATGGCCCGGAGCCGCTCGGCACGTGCCAGGGCAGCCTCATGCGAGATGCCGGGCATGACCAGCACAAACTCCTCGCCTCCGTACCGGCTGAGGGTATCGCTTTCACGCGCTCCCTTGCGCAGAAGCTTTGCCAGCTGGCGCAGCACCTCGTCTCCGGCTTCGTGGCTCTGGGTATCGTTGATGACCTTGAAGTGGTCCACGTCCATCATCAGCACAGAGAGTGCGGCCGCATTCTGATTCGGCGCTGTCCGCTGCGCTGACATGCTTGTTTCAAGCGCCCTGCGGTTGGTAAGCCCGGTGAGCGGGTCCGTGGAAGCAAGTTCCTGCAGCTTGCCATTGACCTCTTCAAGCTCTCGCTGCTTCTCCCGGAGCTGCTGCTCAACCTGCTTGCACTCCTCGGCGCCAAGCAGCAGCTTCTGCATCTGACGCCTGATCACCAGGTATGCTGCTGCCTGCCGTCCCAGCACCTCAAGTGCATCCTTCTGCTCCTGGGTTAATGTGCGGGGCTTGTTGTCAATGACGCACAGGCTCCCGATGTTATGACCCTCCGGGCTGCAGATCGGGGTACCGGCGTAGAAGCGGACTACTCCGCTCTCTACCAGCGGCATCTGCCGGAAACGCTCGTCCTCGGTGGCATCCTCGACAATCAACAAGTCGTGCTGCCTGATCGTATGGCTGCAGATGGACTCGGATCGTGGCGTGCCGTCGATGCTGATTCCTAACTTGGCTTTGAACCATTGCCGATCCTGGTCCACAAGCGAGAGCAGTCCGATCGGGGTGCTGCAGATATAAGAGGCTAGACGGATCAGGTCGTTATACCGCTCTTCACTCTCGGTATCGAGAAGGTCGAGCGTGCGCAGTGACTGCAGGCGCTCACTCTCGCAAGTGGTTTCATCCGGCGCTGACATGCCAAGGCTTGCGCGGCCGTCGACGTTCTTGTTCTTGGTCCTCTTCGCTCCGCTCGCCTGCGTCTCCATTGGCGCTACTCTCCCGTTGACCCTGGCCCCTCATGATGCAGAGAGGTGTTCCTGAGACGACAGTATGGGAAGGAGTTGGTTGCGCCTAGCGAATACCAGGTGTCCTACTTTCAAGCAGTTCCAGTCTGGTACTCGGTTCCAAAGCGGGAAATTCAAGTCCCGCTGGTGACTCGCTTAGCGTCGGTACGGTAGGGGCGCAACTGCGCAAGAGGCTTCGCAGCTGCGGTTGGAGCGCTCCGACACACTTCATGCCTTCGTTGGCATAGCACGAGCGAAAGAAGTCTGGACTAGTGGCTGCTGGCTCGCAGTCGGATTCGTTCCTGCGGAGGTACTTCGTCAGTCCCGTCACCGGCCGCGAGACCAATCTGTACCACGCGCGGACGCGCCTTCTTGGGGAGGAAGATGCTGAAGGTGGTTCCATGGAGCGAAGGTGCTGTCGAGGTCCTAAGCTGCATATCTCCGTTGTGCTGTTTCACGATCGCCTGGGAGACCCAGAGGCCGAGCCCGTTCCCACGCTGACCCTTGGTTGTGTAGAAGATTTCGCCAAGCCTGGGACGCGCCGCTGTGGGAATGCCGCAGCCGCTATCAGCGATCGTTATGCGGATCCCGTCGATGGGCGCGTTCGCAGGCGTAAAGCGGCGTGCCGTATGCACGCGCACGGCTATCCGGCCACCTTGGCCTGTCGCATCCACTGCATTGGCAATCAGATTGGCAAACACCTGGCGCATCTCGCCCGAGAAAAGCATCAGCGGCTCTTCGGAAAGGTACTGACGATTGACACTCAGGTGCTTCTCCTGGAGTTTGCGGGTGTACAGCCCGAGCACCTCCTCGAGCAAGTCGGACGGCATGACGGCTGTCGGGGTTTCCGCCTCCCGATGAAAGCTAAGGGTTTGCTTGGCGATGTGGCCGACGCGGGCGAGCTCCTGTTCTGCGGCCCTAAGGTAGGCCCGCAGGTGATCCGGTATGTGCTCGTCCGTGCTGATGATGTAGATAAGGTTGGTGATCGCCTCGAGGGGATTGTTGATCTCATGCGCGATCGAGGCCGAGAGCGTGCCGAAGAGCGCCAGCTTCTGCACCCGGCGCATGTGATCGGAGAGTTCACCCATCTGCCCTGAAGGGCCTGGAACTTGCATCGGGGCCCATACAGCAGAGCGAGCATTGTTGCCGGCGACACGATCGATAACTATGGGCAGCCAGTTCATGCGACTTCTACGCAGCAAGGTAGCGTGGTGCATCCGAGTTTGGGCCAGCAGGGCACGTTCCTGCGGGTCATCGCCGCCAAGCAATACCACTGGCACACCGGCTGCTTCGGTCATGTCAAGCAGGGCGGGAAGGGAAAGGTCGGCGAGCTCTCGCATATCGGCTACAACGGCGCCGGGCTTCCTTGTCAGCAAGCGCTCGAGTTCAAGCCGGGTGTGCGCAGATGCATATACGAGGGACAAACCGGCCCGCCGGCTCTCGTCACGTAGGCGGTGTATCTCAAGGTTAGACCCTTCTACGAGCACGATGCGCATCATGTCGAAGTCGCCTTTCTCTTCACACGCCTGGCGGCTACCACCCTGGCGCCTGCCGTTTGTGCGTGTAACAACGTAGGATGGAGCTTCACACCGACGATGTTGCACGTGTTGTTTGATCCCGCCCATCCTTTGCCAACTTACAGCGAGGAAGACAGACAGGGCCGCCCAGGCCAGCTGCAGGAGATCGGCGACCCACCGAGACGCACCTACACTCCAAATGGACCCAGTTATAGGCGTCTGGCAGAGCAAGGGGAGAACTGGCAACTGTTCCCCCCTCCGGGGCCGTGTCTCCACTGCGAACCAATCCAGCCGCAGGTCATGCGCAGACCCGGTAATACGGTCTGCGCGCACAGCTAGCCAGTACCAACTCCCCCTGTGCGGGTCCCGAACGTCAACTCCTCTGCAATCACTGCACGGTCAGGGTAAAGGTTGCGGAAGCCTGGAGCTTCGCCTTTACCGAGTCGGTCCCGGTAAGACTGAGAGTATAGGTGACGGCCTGTGGCGGTGGCGGCTGACTCACGACGGGGTTGCTGCTGCCTCCTCCGCCACACCCGGCAAGCGTCCATGTGCCCGCAGAAAGAATCAGCACCAGGCCAAGCACAGCTAGCGATCGACGGCGCGCAAGCGGCCACAGTCCAAGCAGGAGCAGGCTGGCCACGATGGTAGCCGGACGCGTTCTGCCTGGGTCGCCCGCGCCGTCAGACCCGTCCGGATGACTCTCCCGCGCTTTGCCAGCGCGTAGTCCGACCATTGGGCGAAACTGCGCATTGCCTGCGGGCAACGCCGCGGAGCAGGCCGTACCCACGCCAAGTGAAAGTACTGCGGACGAGGGGGCATCCACAGCGATCGTAGGAATGGAGTAGCAGCCGGTGAGCGCACTGTTGTTGCTGCTCGCGGTGATGGCGAGGCTCCAGAAAAGACGCCCATTGTAGCCATCGCCGGGCGTGATCGTAACGTTTGTGGTGCCGGACCCGTTGGCCGGGAGAGAGAGATTACCCACCCCCAGAGCGATCGTCCCGCTGGCAAGCACATTGCCGACCAGGATCGCGTTCGTGGTCGTCGAAGCGCCGTGGTTCGCGTCGCCGGCATAGGTAGCAGTCACCGTATGCGAGCCAGGGGTCGCGGGAGCGGTGTAGGTGTAGACCGTGCCTATGATGTAGTCGCCGGTCTGTGGTGCAGACAGGGCCAGTGCTGGATTGACGACCACACCGTCCAGGGCCAGCGAGATGGTGCCGGTGGGGGTGATCGGGTGCGGAGCTGTAAGATCGGTGCCCACTTCAATGGTGAGGGGCTCTGTGTCGCCCGGGTTCAGCGTAGCCTCAAACAGCTGGATGGAGGTTATCGTCTGTTGGGTGCCTGGAGCGCTGTTCGGCAGAGCCGCGATGAGGTGGAGAAGGTCGATGCTGCCCAGGCCTGTCACCTCGTCGTAGCCGACCCCGGCACTGTAGCCGGTCTGGCCGGCAGCCCCGCAGCGCGCAGCACCAGCCACGCACGCGTTGGAGCCCGTCGTAATGTCGTGGAAGACCGAGGCGGCACTGCTGCCCCCGGCGAGCTGATAGAGGCTGGGGTTCAAGTTACCCGACCCCAGAGCCTGCCTGTACTGATTCACGGTAGCTGTCATCGCTGCGAAGACAGGGGCGGCAAAGCTGGTGCCGCCGCCGATGACGTAGTGCGGTGCGACGGTGATCAGGAAATTGCACCCCTCTCCCTCCTTCAAGCCTTCCGAGGCGAGAACGGCAGCATCGTCGGTGCAGAACAGAAATCCGGGATTCGCACCGGAGGCCTGGAGCGCAACGTCGGGCACGACGCGCGTAGCGCCAGGTGGCATGCCGGGGACACCTGCCTGCCAGGCTGGGCGCGGAAACAGAGTGCTGACGCCGCCACCCGAGGCGGCAATACCCTGCGTAGCTGAGCCCTCGTTCCAGGCGATCTCCGGTACGTAGGACAGGAGACTGGCGAAGACATCGTAGCCCATAGGTGGCGCTGGCGCCCAGTAGGTCGTGTCGCCCGCGCTGAACGTACCCGGCATCAACTGGGCGCCTCCAACAGCGGTGACGTAGGGGCTGTCAGCTGGATAGTCGACTGCCAGCGCCTGCTGCTGGGCCTCGGGGAGGTCGCTCGAAACCGCGTGGCGAGCGCAGGCAGTGGAGCCGGAGTCGCCCGAGGCGGCAACGATGGTCTGTCCCTGGGTCGCGGCTTGCTGGAAGAGCGCAGTCCCCTGGGCGGCCTCCGTTGCGCTCACGAAGAACTCGCATACTCCATAGCTGACGCTAATCACAGGCGCGAGGTTCTGATCGATAGCGAAGGCGAGCGCGTCAAAGACGCTGTAGTGAGGGTCGCTGCCCACGTGCACCAGGAGGTAATTGGCAAAGGGTGCGCTGCCACTCGCGTACTCGAGGTCAATTTCAGATTCGGCTTGGTCGCCGGGTGAGATCGCCTCCGAGCCTGTACCCGGAACGAGCACCTCGTTGTAGGTGCGCGTGATCCTGCTCTGGTCGAACTCGCGGAGTTTACCGCCGTAGGAAAGATCGACGTACGACTGGCCGACGATGGCGACGGACTGCCCTGCGCCAGCATTCACGGCATTGTAGGAAGTCTGATCTATGTCCGGCGGCATGTCGTAGAGCGTGCGAAGGTCAGCCGGCGTGAGATAGTGCGCCTGGGTCGCCTCTGACGTGAATGCAGGTTGAAGGGTGGCGTGAAATTGGGGATGTGGACGGAAGTCGGAGAGGTGGAGAACCGCAGCAGTCACGGCGGCAAGGTCAGAGGGAAGCGTGAAGTCGGCGGCTGGGGCAACGTGGGTTTCGCCCTCAACCAGGAAGCGATGAAGCGGGGAGCCGAAGGCGGTCGCAGCCTGCCCCGCGGTACCGGCAAAGGTGATGCGGTCCTGCGCGCGGGAGCGGGAGATCCGGGTAAAACCCTGCCCGGTGAGCCAGCGCTCAACTGCCTGGAGGTCGGACTCCGGGGTACCGAAGCGGGCCGCGAACTCGTCAGGAGTAAGCCAGCGGTGAAAGTCGGGGGAAGCGGGATCCTGCTGGGCGGCGAGGAGGTGTTCAAGCGCGGCCTGCTGCTCCGGTGTGCGATTGAGCACGAGGGTGATGCCGCGAAGAGGATACTCGGCGGGTACGGCGCCAAGATCCGCAGCGTGCCGCACCTGGGGCGGCGCGCTGCCGACAAGTGCTGAGCGGGTCCCGGAGCGTACAGCTCCATGAAGGCGGCCGTTCGGCGTTTGTGCAATGC
>CAZZYO010000051.1:0-1325 GCA_964658255.1 Candidatus Babeliales bacterium | reverse complement strand
TCATCAGGGGCAGGTCACTCCGGCAGCGGTGCTTATCGCAAAAAGCGCCCGGCCCCGCGAATTTAACAAAGCCGGGAGCGACTGACGAGACATTTCAAAACACTGAACCGGAGAACACGTCGATGGCGCTTTTGCTCTCCTGCTTCCGGCAGTCTTCCATCTCCTGCACTGTGCGCGGAAGGGGGCGACGGGAAGACGGACTGGTATGCAAACCGGCGTGAGGGTCGGTTTGGGTACCGCACGAACGAAAAACCCGGCAACTTCAGGACGACTCTACACTCTAATGGAAGGGACCTGGCCGGCGGCCGTCACCTTGCGCGGCTCGTCCAGGCGTTTGCCCGGCAGCACGAATTGGGAGTGATACCAGCACATGTGGCAAGGAAAAAGTCGGCGCATCTGGCGGGTCATCGTACGAGCGGCATGGAGCGCTGCCGGTCTGGGCTCCATACTTGGCGTCTCAGCTGTGCAGGGACGCGCCCAGCAAACCACCGCCAGCCCGGGGGCACAGGCATCCTCGCCCAGTACGGCTGGTGCCCTGGTGCTGCAGCCCCCAACGACGAGTTCCCTGTTCAACCCGTACTACGGCAGCGTCCAGGTGTTGGCAGCCCGGGCAGAGGTGATCAAGCTATCGCTTGATGACGCCTTGCGCCTGGGGCTGGAGAACAATCTTGGATTGGTCTACGCGCGGGAAAGCGAAGACCAGCAGCGGGCGGAGCGGCTGCAGCTGCTCAACATATTGCTGCCCAACATAGACATTCGCGGCTCCCATGGCCTGCACCAGTACAATCTGCAGGCGCAAGGCTTCAGGCCTGGGCTATTGAGCCAGCTTGGCACTCTATTCGGAAGCGGATCGTCGAGCGGCGGCGCTTCCAGCTTCCCTTACATCACCAAGGTGAATGAGACCGAGGGCCAGGCCTACCTCTCGCAGTACCTCTTTAACTACGCCGGGTATGACCTGGTGCGCGCTTATGGCCATAGCGAAAAGGCAGCGCGCTACAACTCGAACTCTTCGCGTGGGCTGGTCATCCTGAACGTGGGAACGGCATACCTGCGTGCCGTCGCGGCAAGGTCGCAGGTAGCTGACGCACAGGCGCTGCTGAAAGCAGACGAGAGTGTGCTCTACCAGAGCACTGAACGCCACAAGGCCGGAGTAGCCCCGAACATCGACGAGCTGCGTGCGCGAGTACAGTACCAGGCGCAGCAGCAATCGGTGATTGCGAACGAGAACAACTACGCAAAAACGCTCATCGCGCTCAATCGCACCATAGGCCTCGCGCCGGAACAGCAGGTCGAGCTCACCGAAGCTTCGCCTTACTCCGATCTCG
>CAZZYO010000050.1:10299-25655 GCA_964658255.1 Candidatus Babeliales bacterium | reverse complement strand
AGAAGGCAGCCAAGTAACACTGGCAAAGGCGACCTTCAAGGCAACACGTACACAGGCAAGCAAAAAGGCCCGGCTTTCAAGTCGGGCTTTTTTGCGTCTGCCTGTGCCGGGATACGCGTGCCCCAACACAATTTGCAAATGAGAAGGCGCCAGCAAAGTGCCGGCGCCTTTTCCCAATACGCATCAGGTTTTGAAATGATGGTGCAAGAACAGTACGACGTACGCAACCCTCGGCTACCCTTTCTTCTGATCGCTCTCCAGCTCCGCGAGTACCTCGGCGCTGTGGTGCGATGGGTCAACCCCGGTCCACACCTTTACGATTTTGCCTTCAGGACTGATCAGGAAAGTATTGCGCTTGGCGATCTTCATAATGCCGTAGTTGCCCAGCGAACCGTACTCGGCGACGACCTTCTTGTCCGCATCGCTGAGCAGCTTGAAGTTCAAACCTTCCTTGGCGCAGAACTGCTTGTGGCTGTCCACTGTATCGACGCTCACGCCGACAATGACGGCGTGCATCTTCTGATACTTTTCAGCATCCTGCTGAAAGTTGTGTGCCTCAAGCGTGCAGCCTGAAGTCATATCCTTGGGATAGAAGTAGAGCACGACCCATTTGCCGTGGAAGGCAGAGAGGCTGGTCGGCGTCCCATCCTGCGAGGGTAGGGTGAAGGTAGGCGCACTCTGGCCTACCTCAGGCATGGCAGCGTCAGCCGCGGCAAAGGCGCGCGAGCCTGCCCAGCCAAGGCCAAGGGCAAGCACTGCGGAAGCGAAAAGTACAGAGATCTTGGACATGAAGTGTCCTCCGAGCTGATTATCCGCGCTCGGCAGCGACAATCGCAATAAAAGATGCGTCCGCCGCTGCGATGACTTTCTCGCGATCGAAGATCAACGTGCGTCCTGCTTCGAGCGAGAGGCATGTCGCGCGCGCCTGCACCATCGCCTCGATCGTCGCTATCCCAACTACCGGCACGTCAAAGCGCATGTCCTGCTTCGGCTTTGCGACCTTGACCACAGTCAGACTGCGCGCGAGTGTCGAGGCATCGCCTTCGAGCGTTTGCATCAGCGTACCCGCGCGTGCAATCGCGGCGTCGGTGCCTTCCATCGCCTCAACTGCGACGCAGGCCTGGCTGGCTATGACCACCGTCTGCCCGATGTCAAAGCCGGCGATTGCGTCTCCCACGCGGCGTCCATAAGCGATATCCCGATACTCGGCTTCGGTCGGCGACCGGCGCGTAAGCACCCCCGCCTCGGCAAGCAGCGGTTCAAGGTAAGCCGTAGACGAGATGAGCGTGATGCCCTCATCCCCCAGCACCTTGGCGATTGCACCGAGCAGCATGTCTGTGTTTTTCGTTCGCAGCGAAAGTAGCAGCTTGGCCAGTCGCCAGTCCGGGTGAATGCTCGAAAAAATCTGCTTGTGCTTCACCTGGCCAGCCATCACGGCCTGATGCACGCCCTCGCGCTGAAAGGTCTCGATGAGCTTCGACAGCTCACCCAGCGATAGCCAGTGCACGCGGATGCCGGGGTCAGCCACGGCCAGCGCGTCGATCTCCGGCTCCGTCTCCTCCTTGATCGCCGCAACGATAACCTCGGCGCCGTGCGCGCGCGCGGCACCAAGCAGCAGGAACGGAAAACGCCCGTTGCCTGCGATCAGCCCCAGGCGTGCGGTCAGGTCAAGCCTCATCTGCTACTTGAGCACACCACGCTCGGAGCTCTCGATGAAGTCAATGAGATAGCGCAGGTCAGCGTCGGCGTCGCCGCCCGGCATCGCGCTCTTCAAACGCTCCAGCGCTTGCGAGGTGTTGACCTTCCCGGCGAGGAGCAGACGGAAGGCGTTTTGGATCGCGCGCAATCTCTCTTTAGAAAAACCGCGCCGCTCCAGGCCTATCTTGTTCAAGCCGTAAGCATGCGTCTCGCGCCTGGCTGAAGTCAGTGAAAACGGCAGCACATCCTGGGTAATCGTAGTGCCGCCGCCGATGTAGGCGTAGCGGCCGATACGACAGTATTGGTGCACGGGGCACAGCGCGCCAACCGCTGCATACTCCTCAACCACCACGTGGCCCGCGAGCGTGGCTGCATTGGCCAGGATGCAACCATCACCGATCGCGCTGTCATGTCCAATGTGTGCGTAGGCCATGATCAGGCAGCCAGATCCGATGCGGGTCGTGCCGCCACCGCCAGCAGTCCCACGCGAGATGGTGACGCTCTCGCGAATCACGTTATCGTCGCCCAGGATGACGCCGGTCGGCTCGTCTTTGTACTTCAGATCCTGCGGCGCGATGCCGACTGCTGCAAACGAGTAAAAACGATTGCGGGCGCCCGCCGTTAGATGGCCATCCAGCACAACATGCGAGACCAACTCGCAGTCCTCGCCGAGCACCACGTCTGGACCGACGGTGCAAAAGGGACCGATCGTGCAGGAAGCAGGGATGTGGGCCGACTCGGCTACGACCGAGCTGGGATGCACGCTCACTCGGTCGTCACCGCGACAAGCTCTGCAGGGATCGCCGCCTCGTCGGGCGCCCGTTTGGACGTCGGCGAGTGGGCAGGTTGCACTCGCGGCACCAGCCCGCAGCTCAGCGTGGCCTCGACCGCGAGTTTGCCATCGACAAAGACCTTGCCCTCCAGCCGCACGGCGCGCGAACGTAGCTGAAGAATCGTGACCTCGATCCGCAACTGATCGCCGGGAGTAATGGGCCGACGAAATCGCGCGCCATCGACGCCGGTAAAGAGCAGCAGCTTGTTGCCCGGGTCGGGCATATCAAGCAGAACGAGCACGCCGCCTGCCTGCGCCATGGCTTCCACTACTAGGACCCCTGGCATGATCGGGTAGCCAGGAAAATGGCCCTGGAAGAAAGGTTCATTGATGGTTACGTTCTTGATCGCGACGATGCGCCTGCCGCGCTCTACCTCGACGATGCGGTCTAGCATCAGGAAGGGATAACGATGCGGCAGCAGCGCCATGATCTCGTCAATGGTGTGCATCTGCTTGCCCGCATCCGGTGGTTGCTTGAGGATCTGGTCGTTGTCCATGGCGTACTTCGCGATTATAGATGGGCAGGCCAGACCGGGGATGTCGCTCGCGCTCAACGCGGAAAGTAGCGCGGGTGGCCGCCCGGCACCCAGGGATCGTAGTCGCGCGCGAACTCGGCTCGGTCAGACGTAGGCGGGTGCGAGTAGCTCCACCACACCATAAGGCGGTTTGGGTCCGGCACCTCGAGCCACACGCGGCCAAGGCGGTTGAACTCCTCTACATCTACTCCCTGCGGATCCTTGACCAACCCGTGAATGACCTCCAGTCCATACACGTCAGCCTGGTGCTCTTCCATGCGACTGAAGCCGTTAGCCAGTGGCTCGGCAAGAAAGTTCAGTGCGAACGCGATCAGCAACACCAGCCCGAGCGTCGACCAGTCGCCGGGGCTCTCGGCAAGATGCCAGGCACCGCCACGCCGACGAACCAGAGCCTCCAGTAGCCGAAATGCCAGCCAGTAAAACGCCAGCAGCAATCCTGCTGTGTAGAGCATGCCTTTCCAGATATGCCCGAGCACATAGTGCCCCTGCTCATGCCCGTAGATCGCGAGCAGTTCCTCTGATGGCACGCCTGCCCCTGAAGCGCCAGCCAGCGCAGTGTCCCACACCACGATGCGCTTGGAGGCGCCGAAGCCCGTCACATACGCGTTGATGCCCGTGTAGCGGCGGCTGGCATCCATCACGAACATCCTCGAGGACGGGATGGCCAGGCCTCCTCGCGCGACGACTCGCTCAAGCTGCTCTACCAGCGCTGGGTTGCGTTGCGCGAGCGGCGTAAAGTGGTTGAACAGCGGATCAATGATCAGCGGCGCGGCATACACCGCAACCACCACGCAGGGCAGCGTCGCCAGCCAGAACCAGAGCCACGCCAGTTGCCCGGTATGCCGCAAAAGAGCGTAAACGGTTGCGAGCACCATGGTGCCAATCCCCACGGTCAACAACGTGGACGTAAGCCAATCGCCTGTCCAGGCTCGCCAGCCCTCTACTGACAGGCCGTAGACCAGGCTGAGATGATGCCCGATCAGCCCGGCAGGCAATCCGATCAGGGCGATCAGCAGCAGCCACAGGGGAGCTGCCACAAGCCCGGCGACAAAGGGCTGCGGCAGGCGCACTCCGCTGACCTGTCGGCTGGTGGCGCGCTCGGCCAGCCCGGCAATCCGCTCGCCCATGCGCCCGCGCAGCAGCAGCCAGAGTGCAACGAACATCCACAACGTGCCGCCCCAGTAGAGCGCTGTTCGCGCGTGGTCAAGCGCACGAGCCTTGTGCAGCAGGTCTAACGGCAGAGTGTAAGCAGGAGAGTCTGGGAGAAGAACGAGCGCGATTGCCTCTACCATGCGAGCACTGTAGCACCTGGGCCTCCGATGGCCGTCGCGCCGCATATCTGCCACGCGCATGGCGTCGCACCACATATCTACGCTCGCAACGCAGGATGCAGGAGATCGCCAGCATACTGTTTGGGCGTGACGTGTTCATCTTCAGGTCACGCAAGCGCGCTGCGCACACCGCGCGCAACTCGGCTGGTCTTGCACTCACCCTAGTAGCTAGCGCATTGCTACGTGACGAGCGCGATCGATTTCAGAGGAGACCCCACCCAAATGAAAATGCAAACGGTTGACGACTTGTTTTACACCGGCCTGACCTACGTTCATGATTTTGAGCAGAAGATCTCGCAGGAAGCCGCGAAGATGGCAGTGGCTTCCTCCAACCCTGAGTTGAAACAAGCCTTTGAGAAGAGCCAGGCCAAGGGTCAGGAGTACGCGCAGCGCGTGCACCAAAGCTTCCGGACGATTGGAAAGGATCCCCAGAGCAACGACAATTCCGTCGCGAAGGCCATGATCGAAGAAGTGGAACACATGATTGCGAACACCGACGCCTCGCCAGTACGCGACGCGGCGCTGATTGTTGCCGCAAACCAGCAGCAGCTTTACCGGGTCGCCGTGTACGGCTCGCTGAAGCAGTATGCAGGGTTGATCGGCAAGGACGACGCGGTCCAGCTGCTTGACCAGAACCTCGAAGAGAGCAAGGGCGGCGATCAGAAGTTGACCACTATCGCCGAGGAACAGGTAAATCGTCAGGCCGCAGAAGCCCATGCCGTTGCCTAGGTCTCTGACACTCATCGCGCCGTGAACACAGTGGTGTTGTACACAAAGGGCAGCCCGGCGGGGGCTGCCCTTTTCTTTTGCTCCACGCACCGCATTCCCTCCTGCGCTATCTTTCTCCTCTAGCGAGCGCTGCTCGAATCGGCCAAGTCGGGCTACGCATCGTTGCTGCTGATACAGCCAAGACGCGTATCGAGACCGTGCTGGATACTGGAAGGGTGACGTGTTGCCACTACAAGAGCATGGTCCAGAAACGCAGTGGAGGAGACACCATGGCCGGCGAGCCTTTACCCCTGCCCGAAGGCAGGTTCAGCGCCTACCTTTTTGACCTTGACGGGACGGTAGCGGACTCGATGCCGCTGCATCTGCGCTCCTGGACCCAGGCGGTCACGGAACACGGCGGCACCTTCCCGGAAGAGCTGTTCTATGCCTGGGGTGGCATTCCACTGCCGCGGACAGTAGAGATGCTCAACGAGCGGTTTGGCACTGCCCTGGACCCCTCTATCGTCGTCCATCGCAAGGAGCAGTTGTATCTGAACATGATCGCCGAGGTGCGGCCGATTGCCTCGGTGCTGGCCCACGTCGAAGCGCAGCATGGGCGGATACCGTTTGCGATCGTCTCCGGCTCGCCGCGTGCCTCGATCGTGGCAACCCTCAAGGTGCTGCAGCTGACGGAGCATTTTCCTGTGGTCGTCGGGGCAGAAGACTACATGCATGGCAAGCCTGACCCCGAGCCCTTCCTCAAGGCGGCCAGCCTGCTCGGGGTTGCGCCAGCAGAGTGCCTTGTCTTCGAGGATGCCGATGCCGGGATTGCCGCGGCCGAAGCAGCAGGCATGCAGTGGGCGCGGGTGCCGGTGGTGCGAGTCAGCCTGGCTGACGCACTGCGGGCTGGCGCGGCGTCGGCCAGCTAGTCCAACCGCACCAGGTAGGCTGCTCCTTCTTCCGGCTGCAGTTCAGCCTGCACCGCGATGGCGCGGGCCTTGTCATCGCCCGCTGGCCGTATGCGCACCCAGTGCCCCGTGGGACCAGTGAACTCGACCACGTTGGCGGTTTGGTAGCGGCGCTGCAGCTTCTGCTCCAGCTGCACTGCCTTGCTCTCATGCTGGAAGGCGCCAATCTGCACGCACCAGCGGCCTCCCTCCGCGATCGGCTTCGGCGTGGAGAACACCTCGATGCGCACGGTCGCCGTCCCGGGCAGCCACACGCCGATCGATTTTGCAGAGGCAACTGACAGATCCAGCACCCGCCCAGGTACAAACGGTCCCCGATCGGTAACGCGCATCACTGACGACTGCCCGTTCGCCAGGTTGGTGACCCGCAGCAGCGAGCCCATGGGCAGCGTTCGGTGTGCAGCTGAAAGCATGTTCTGGTCGAAGATCTCACCATTGGCCCCGCGTCGGCGATTGTAGGGCGGTCCATACCAGCTGGCTGTTCCCGTCTCGCTGTAGATAGGGCTGTGGACAGCCACAAACGCAAGATCGGCCGGGTCGCCGGTGGCCGGCCCCGAAGCCGCATGCTCGCTGTTCATCGCCGGCGCTCTGGGCGTCGCTGGCGCAGCTCCGGCACGCGAAGTCGGCTGAGGAGCGATCGCGGGTGGAGGCGGCGCGTAGACCGTCTGCTGCTTGTGTCCGCAGCCGGCAAGCAGCAACAGCCCGACACCCAGCCCCGGACCAGTGATGCCGGCCCAGCGCCTCATCTTCAAGAACCGCTTCCGCTTGAAGCACCGCCACGGAACGCATCCTTGGCTGCGGGCCTCACAGGCTCACGGTCCAGTTGCCCGGCTAGGCGGCTTAGCTGCTCTGCCGCCGAGCGTAATCCTGCTGCGGAGCCCCGCCGCACCTCTGGCACCACCGTATCGTTGATATACGTAACCAGCCGCGCCAACTCTGCTTCTGCCTCATCTGCCATACCGCGCACGGTGCCGCCCCATCCCGCTCTCTGCATGCTCTACGCCTCCGCATCAGTATTCGGCGATGCGTGTTGCCAGGTCAATGTCTGCCTGTGGCGAGGGAGCTCCGCAGGTACTCCTCACTCGAGCTGGTACCTTCCGTGCTGTCGCCTCCCGGCGCAATGCGCTTTACTATCAGGACATAGGCGCCTGGTGCTTCTGCATCTCGACGTCCAACGAGGTACCTCTTTTGAGCAGCACCCTGGCGACCTGGATACTTCGCTTGTCTCTTGTGACTGTCCTGTTTCCCGTCTTGCTCGAGGCGCAGCAGTCCGACCCTTTGCCTTCTGCACCAGAGCCCGTGCCGGCTACGCGCCCGAACACGCCGCAGGCCGTCCAGAAGCGCAAGTGGGAGGGTGTCATCCAGCCCGGCGAGAAAGTGCCGCCGCTCACGACCGCTGACAAGCTGCTCTTCCCAGTGCATGAGGAGCTGCGCCCGCTCTCACTCATCCCTGTCGTCATCTCGGGCGCCTATGGCGTGGTGCGCAATACCGATCCCAAGCTCGGTACCAACCTGCCGGCCTTTGGCGAACGGGTGGGCGACGCCGCTCTGCGCCAGGCCAGTATCCGCTTTCTTGCTGACGGCATTCTGCCGGCGGTCTTCCATGAAGATCCTCGCTACTACCGCTTGACCTACGGCAGCTATACGACACGCTTCAGCTACGCCGTGAGGCGCGTCGTGGTCGATCCGCGTGACTCCGGCGGCCATGGCTTTAACTTCTCTGACACGCTTGGGCGCGGCATGGCTGCGGCCCTCACCCAGGCCTACTACCCTGAGGCGAGCATCCACCCGTCGGTCGTCTTCCGTACCTGGGGCATCTCGCTGCTTGGTTCGGCCGGGGTCAATGTCTTCCAGGAGTTCTGGCCGGACTTCAAGAAGAAGGTCCTGAAGCAGCCAGTGCCGTAATGTGCGGATGGGCTGGCCTGATTTAGCACCGTTCTCGAGGCACAGGCACATCTATCGTTATCCAACGCACAAAAGCTTTCCCGTTCAAACACTCTAGTACCCACCTGGGTGCGGGATTTCGCCGTTCAGCCCATCTTCGTACTGCTCGCGCCGCAGAAAGCCTATCGTAAGTGCATTGCAGTCTTCACAGATGCGCGGATGCCGGGAAGCAGTGCAGGCTGAAGGGTTAAGCCATCGGGCGACAAGGCGGGTAACGAGTAACGTGACTCGCATCTCGCCTGTCTGTTCCATTCGCGATTTTCACGCATCCGCACAGTACGCTCGTTCCCCCCAGGAGAAACAGACGCATGCCGAAAGCTATTAAGTACGCCGAGAGGACACTGACCTTCGCTGCCAAGGGCGCGTGGTCGGTCTTCGAAAAACTGAACAGCATCAGCCCGAACGCCTCGTTCACCCCCAGGTGGTCAGACAAGCCGCTGCTGAAGAGCTACCAGAAAGAGAAGCCTCCGCTCGGTTGGCCGCGTACCACGGACTCGCTCTGCCCCAAGTGCGTGCCTGAGATCCGCCAGCAGATCATCGACGGCAAGCTGCCGCACGAGATCCTGCTTAACGAGAAGGTCGGCGAGATCAAGGCGCAGATCATCGAGCGCGACGGCAAGATCCTGATGGTCAAGGACTGCCCGAAGCACGGCCACTTTGAAGACGTCATGTCGATTGACACCGAGTTCTTCCGTCATCTCGAGGAAGTCTTCCCCGGCCGCGACATCAAGGCGCATAACGACGAAGGCCTGCACAACCACGGCACCTCCACCGTCACGCACGGTCGAGGCTCGGTGCTCACCATCGACCTGACCAACCGCTGCAACATGATGTGCGATCCCTGCTTCATGGACGCGAACCAGGTCGGCTTCGTCCATGAGCTGACCTGGGACGAGATCAAGACCATGCTCGACAACGCGATCACCATCAAGCCGCGGCGTCAGATGTCGGTCCAGTTCTCTGGCGGCGAGCCGACGCTGTCGCCGTACTTCCTTGACGCTGTCGCCTACTCGCGCAAGGTCGGTTACACCTCGGTCCAGGCTGCGACCAACGGCATCGAGTTTGCCAAGTCGAAAGAGCTGTGCCGTGCTGCGGCTGAGGCTGGGTTGCGCTATGCCTACCTGCAGTTCGATGGCATCGGCAACGCAGCCAACTCGCACCGCAAGGTCGGCAACCTGTTTGACGTAAAGCTCCAGGCCATTCATAACCTGCATGAGGCTGGCGTTGACATCGTTCCCGTGACGACGATCATCAACGGCATCAACAACGAGCAGGTTGGCCGCATCATCCAGTTCGCGCTCGATAATCCGAAGCGCATTAACTTCCTTTCGTTCCAGCCGGTTTCCTTTACCGGTCGCGATGAGGCCGTCTCCGACGAGCGCCGCGAGGCGCAGCGCTACACCCTGTCGCACATGGCGCACGATGTGAAAAACCAGACCGGGCTCGGCGAGCCAACGCGCGACTGGTTCCCCATCTCCTTCATGTCGACCTTTTCCGACTGGGCCGATCTCGTTCACGGGCCTGACCGCGACTGGGGCCAGCTTTCCTGTGGCTGCCACCCGAACTGCGGCATTGGCATGGCGCTGATGATCGACAAGGAAACGAAGGAAGCTGTGCCGGTTACCGCATTCCTCAACGCCGATCGCCTGGCCAAGGATGTTGCGAAGATCAACGATGCGGCACGCGGCAAGTTCCTCTCGATCGTCGGCGTGACGCTCGCGTTGCTGCGTAACTACGATCCAACCAAGTCGCCTACGCACTTCAAGATCATGGATCTGCTCGCCAAGTTTGATAAGTGCTTTGGGGCGACCGGCCGCAACTACGGCAAGGTCACCGCTGATCGCACGATGCAGGATATTGAAAAGCGCCGGAACGATCGCTGGAACTTCCTCTTCATCGCAGGCATGTGGTTCCAGGACCTGTTTAACTACGACTTCCGCCGCACCGAGCAGTGCATCATTCCTTATGCGACCCAGGAAGGCGAGATCAGCTTCTGCGCCTACAACACGGGCGTGGGGTGGCGCAACATCATCGAGAAGATGCACATGACCTCGACACTCACCAAGTGGTACGAGGAGCATGGGCGTCACGAGATCTTCGCCGGCGGCAAGAAGGTTGGCATGGGCGGCGCACAACATACACTCGCGCTCAACCAGGAGCACGTCGACTCAGAGGCGAACGACACCTTCGAAAAGTCGGGCATCGCCAAGAACTCGCGTGAAGAAAAGATTCGCGCACGCGATGCGAAGATGAAGGCCGATGCGGAGAACGCCCGGATGGCGAAGCTGTATCGCGAGCAGGTACTCGGTGAGAAGCCAGCCGAGCCGGGCCTGATCTCGATTGGCTCGATCGCGCCTGCCCCGAAGCCGGCAGTACCGGCCGAAGCCGCTCACTCCGAAGAAACCGTGATGGGGGATTAACCGTCCTGGTAGACGCGCCCTTCGGCGCGAGTACCAAAGCAAAGGCCACCTGTGAGGGTGGCCTTTGTCGTTGCTTAACATTTTCGATTTGATCATCTCGGCTAGCAGGCTTAAGCTAAACATCGCTATAAGGTAGCTCTCCTCTTCGCCGCGCTTGTTTCCTGGGAAGACCTCTCTACATCCGGGCTCTGTGGCCAACCAACACTGCCATCGGGCTCGCCTCGAGTCCACCTTGACTTCCGAGGTTGCCGGGTGCGTAGCTGATCCCACGCAGATCAACAGGCAAGTTACAGACAAACCACATGCGCAGCCCCGCTCCAGGCGCTACGCTGCGTCTAGCGTGCGGGCCTTAAAACGCCGACATAAACGGTTGCGCACCGCGCTTTGGCACCACGGCAAGCTGCGGAGCTACCCTGTTGCCAGGCGCGCGCTGGCTCAGCTTTGTCACGCTGCTACTGTCGCGTATCGTCTTGTAGCACTCGCAGGCGCGGGCTTCGAGCGCGGCCTGGTCAAGCAGGCGGATAGTGCCCCGGCTGTATGCAATCAGACCCTCGGTGCGCAGTTGCAGCATGGTCCCGGTCACAGTCGTCCGTCGCACGCCAAGCGCTTCGGCAAGGATCTCCTGCGTCGCATAGATCTGCCGCGAAGGCGCCTCGTTTTGGCACTGCAACATCCAGCGGCACAAGCGCTGCTGCACATCATGCCGGAGGTTGCAGGCAGCAAGCTGGCTCACCTGCATCAACTGCGCATGCAGGCAGGAGAGTACCAGGTCACGGAACTGCCCAGGCCTGCCAAACTCCTCGATGGCTGAGTCCACCGAGCAGATAAACCCGTGCCCGGGGGCGCGAACGGTCGCGCGATAAAGCGAATCCCGCGTCCCCAGGAGGGCGGTTAGCGAAACGATTGACCGGTTACCAAGAAGACCCGTATCGATAACGCTGCCATCCCGAAGTGGTACCCCGAGGGCTACGCTGCCCGCTTCGATGAAGAGGAGCCAACGATGCGCATCATCCGGACCAGCAATGCGCCGCTCTGCTTCCAGCTTTACCGGCCTGAGGCGCAGCCGCTCGATGCAATCACCGTTCAAGCTTCTTAGGACCGCGTTCTGGAAGATCTGCGGTTGGGGGCTGATCATCATGAACCGACGGTACGTCTCGCATGGCGAGATAACAACTGGGTAGTTACCTAGGGAAGCGATGTTCGAGCACGATGTATGCACACCCGCTTTCCACCACGATCGCGCGACTTTGCGCCGAACGCATGAATGCACGCCTGGTTTTTGCTCGAGCTTTCTCCGTCGAACTCCGCACACAAGCATAACGTTGCGTCACTTGGAGGACGCAACTTCGCCTGTGCCCCGGGCTATAGTCGGCTCATGGCGCGACGCTGCTCTTTGAGGGTAGACGTGACACGAAGCGCATCGGCCGAGTTACCGGAATCCGGGCTGTCCAAGAATACGGCACCGTCAGCCTCCAGGGCAGAAGCGCGGATACAACGCGAGCTGTACGCGGTTGCGGAAGAATCGAGTTCCAATGCGCTGTCGGGTATTCCTCGTGGAGGACTGGGCTCCCATGCGAGACGCCATCATCCGCATCCTCCTCGAGGAATGTGATGTGGTGGGCTATGCTGACGACGGCTGCGAGGCGCTCGCGGGCGCGCTCCGCTATGACCCGGATGTGATCGTGCTGGACGTGTCCCTGCCTGGCATCAGCGGCATGGAGCTCCTCAGCACATTCCGCGACTCGCTTCCAAATGTCGCGGTTGTCATGCTCACCTGCCACAGCGCAGACGCGTATGTGGAGGAGGCGTTTCGCCGGGGCGCAAACGGCTACGTCTGCAAGCATGAAGCAAACAAAGCGCTGCTGCCCGCGGTGCGGCGGGCCAGGTTGCCGTGATCTAGTCGGCGCTTCCTGGGTAAAGACCGCCTAAGCGGGGAACGCGCCAGCAATGACTGCTTTTCATTCCCGCTCGGCCTGCTCTGCCCAAATTCAGTCGCGTGCAATCATGCCGAGTGCTTCGGCTTTTGCGCCTCTATTCTGGCAAGGCGTTCTATTGCGCTGATCTTTCCCTTGAGGCTGCTGGTCATCGCTCTGAGCTGATGCTTCAGGTCAGCCGACATCGGGACTCGCGGAATAAAGCGCAGCACTGCGTCGTGAGCGACCGTGGCATTGTGCAGGTTGCGCGTTCGGGTTGCTCCATCATGAGTCGTGCGCGCAATGTCGAGGAAGGTAGCAGCGGCGCTCAGATCGGTGAAAAGGAAGTCCACGTGCAGGTCAGTGGTCTCCTGCTGCAACTCGTCAAAGCTTTTCATGTTGGCAGCCTTTCTCGGAGCGATCTCTCCCGTGCTGTCGCCGTAGCCGGCAGAGAAGGTCTCTGGTACGGGAAGTGTCTGATGCTTAACGATTAAGCGTTCAAAGCCACAGACGTATCTATGTCCAAGATGCAGGTATAGTATCGCTTCCAGTCTCGCAGCGCTGTTCGATTGGCGCGCTCACTCGGCAAGCGAGACCCTGCTTCAGCTTGCCAAAGCCTTGGCGAGGCAGTCCTCACACACGTTCCACGAAGAGTACCCGATGAGTGAAGAGCAAAGATCGCCCAGCAGCGAGTCCCTCACCTACCCGAAGGCAAACAGTACCCGTGCCGAGGAACACAGCATTGCCAGCAGCTCGTATGCCTTCCAGGTAGGGTTTACCGAGGGGGACCCTGAGCTCGACGATCAGCTCACCGTCGAGAGCGATGCCAGCGAACTGCGCAGTCCGGCACTCTCCTACCCGGTGGTTGCCATCGGAGCCCTGGCCGGCGGCTTCCAGGCATTCCAAAACGTGCTGGAGCGTATCTCTCCCACGACCGGCATGACGTTTGTCTTTGTCTCTCCTCTTGAGGCCTCAGGTGCGATGCAGATCCTCGATCTGCTCCAGCGGCATACCAGGATGCCTGTGCTTGCGATCGAAGATAATCAGCAACCGCTGCCGGACCATGTATATGTCCTGCTGCCGGACCACTTCGTCACGCTTGAGAGGGGTGTGTTCCACCTGGAGCCCCGGCCGGCCCATAACCCGAGCCCGACAATCATCAACCGCTTCTTCCGTTCGGTAGCCGACGACCAGAAGAATTTTTGTGTTGGCGTGGTCTTGTCAGGGGCAGAGGTGGAAAGCGCGGAGGGGCTCAAGACCATCCAGGGTGAGGGCGGTTTCGCCTTGTTGCAGGGCGCGGAATCCGCTATGCAGCCCGGCATGCTGCGCACCTCCATCGCCGCGGACCACGTAGATGCGATCCTGGCTTCGCCGGAGCTGAGCGCTGAGCTGGAGCGCATCGCCGGCCAGTTCGCCAGGCCCGAGCTCCGGCGGCTCGAAGAGGGCAACGCTACCGGAGACGGCGACGAGAAAGCCTTCCAGCAGATCCTGCAACTACTCCGCAAACAGACCGGCATGGAGGTGCGGCAGTACAAGCCGCAGACAATTCGTCGTCGCATGGCCAGGCGCATGGTCCTGCTGCGCATGGAAACGCTGCATGACTACTACCGCTTTCTGCAGGATCGCCCGGACGAAATCCGCACGCTGCAGGAAGATATCCTGATCAACGTCACTCGCTTCTTTCGCGACCCCGACTTCTGGGACGCGCTGAAAACACGCGTCCTGCCAACCCTGCTGCAGGAGCGACAGACCAGCAAGCCCCTGCGCATCTGGTGTGCCGGCTGCTCGTCGGGAGAAGAAGCATACTCGCTCGCCATCATCGTTCTCGAGTACATCACCGTGCATGGCCTCGATACCCCGGTGCAGATCTTTGGGACCGACGCGAGCGAGCCTTCCATTGAGAGGGCCCGCAGCGCCGTATACCCCTCCACCATCTCCCTCGACATCACGCCCGAGCGGCTGAGTCGCTACTTCCTCAAAATCGACACAGGCTACCAGGTGTCGAAACGCGTACGCGACCTCTGCATCTTTGCCAGGCAGAACCTCTGCAACGATCCTCCGTTCTCTCACATGGACATTGTGAGCTGCAGGAACGTGATGATCTACTTCAACCAGACGCTGCAGCGGCATATTATGGCCACCTTTCACTACGCGTTGGACTCTGGCGGGTACATGCTGCTGGGCATGTCAGAAGGCTTGCGTGAGTACGGCGACGCCTTCTCTGCCGTGGACCGCAAACACAAGATTTACAACAAGACTGGCGAAGGGCCGCGCCTTGAGTTCCCTCTCCCGCGCGAGTACCGTCAGTCGCCTGTGAACCCTCCTGTGCGCTCCCCTTTGAATCACAATGGTGAGTCTTGGCGTGAGAGCGACCTGCAGCGTGCTGCTGACCGCATGGTGCTCGCCCGCTTTGACCCGCCCGCGCTGGTCGTCGATGAGCGGATGAATGTCCTGCAGGCGCGTGGACATACCTCGACCCTGATCCAGCTCTCGCCGGGCACCGTAAGTTGGAACCTGGGCCGCGTGCTGCGCCTTGATATCTCGCACGCTGTCCAGAACGCGGTCCAGCGATCCATCGAGGAGGACATCGCTGTTTCCATCGCGATGGAGATCTTTGACGACGATAAGGGTGGCCAGCAGCTGAACGTGGATGTGCTACCAATCGCCAATGCGGGACCGGCGCCTCGCTGCTTCCTGGTTCTTTTCCAACTCGAGCAGGGGGCGACAGCCAGGGCCGCCAGCAGCCTTCCGATCTCTATGGGCGAGATGGACCACAATGAGAAGGACCGGCTGCTCCTGCAACTGCGGCAGGACCTCGGCGCCAGCCGCTTTCACCTGCAAACCGTGATTGATGAGCGGGAAGCCCGCAACCAGGAGCTGGTTTCGGTCAGCGAGGAGATTCAATCCGCGAACGAAGAACTCCAAAGCACCAACGAAGAGCTTGAAACTACCAAGGAAGAGCTGCAAAGCACCAACGAGGAGATAATGATTATCAACAAAGAACTG
>CAZZYO010000050.1:0-10289 GCA_964658255.1 Candidatus Babeliales bacterium | reverse complement strand
AAGCCTCCAAGGAGGAACTGGTCTCGCTCAACGAGGAGCTGCAGACGGTCAACGAGGAGCTGCAGCAGCGCAACGCCACACTGGAGCAGACCGGCAACGACCTGAGAAACCTGCTCAACAGCGTCAGCATTCCGCTGCTCATGCTCACCAGCGACTTCCACATCCGGCAGTTCACGCCGCCCATGCAAAAGCTGATCCGCGTGCTGCCGACGGATATAGGGCGCCCGATCAGCGACATCCGCCTTCACCTGAAAACCGATAACCTCGAAGCCCTGCTCCAGGAAGTCTCGGAAACATTGACCATGCACGAGTCCGAGGTTCAGGACACAGCGGGTCGATGGTACCTGCTGCGGATCCGCCCCTACCGGACATCTGACAACAAGATTGAAGGACTGGTGGTGGTCCTGGTCGACATCGACCAGCTCCGCAGCAGCCAGCGGAGCAGCGTCGCTGCGCGTGACTTCCTCAGTGCAGTCCTGGAGAGCATCCCGATCTCGGTCGTAGTGCTGGACCAGGAATGCAACATCGAATCGGTAAACACTGCATTTCGCGACCTGGCCTGCATGCGCCCGGGTGAGTTGAAGGGCCGCACCCTTCCTGACCTCCTGCAGCATCTGCGGGGGGTCGAAAGCCTGGAAGAGCGGCTGCAGGAGTTGCTGGCGGCCCGGGAGGGCAGCAGCTTTACCTTTGAGCATCGCTGGACTCCCAATGCCGAAGAACAATTCCTGCTGATCCGAGGGCGCTGTCTGTTGACCGATGGGCGCCGGGTGCTGCTACTTCTGCTTGAGGACATCACGCTGCGCCGCCGCGCCGAAGAGGCTCTCGGCGAGAAGAACGAGAGCCTTGAAGGCGAAGTAAAATCAGCGGCAGTTGAGCTCGACCGCACCCAGCTGGAGCTATGGAACCTGACCGCGCACCTGTTTACGGTGCAGGAGGAAGAGCGCCAGCGGATTGCCCGCGAGTTGCATGACGACGTCAGCCAGAGGCTGAGCCTGCTTGACCTGATCCTCGGTGGCGTTCCCTTGGCCCAACCCTCACCGGAGGCGAGCCAAACCATAGGTGAGGCGCGCAAACAGCTGCGATCGTTAAACACCGACGTTCGCGCGCTTTCGCATAATCTGCATCCAGCCGTGCTGGATGACCTCGGCATCTCAGCAGCGTTGAAGAGCCTGGTCGCCGAGTTTGGCAAGCGAGAGGGCATGCCTGCTACCTACGTGGGCCGCAACCTGCCCGACCTGCCCGCGCAGCCGGCAGTCACAGCCATCTACCGGATCACGCAGGAGGCCCTGCGCAACGTTGCCAAACACGCAGGCACCACGCATGTAAAGGTGATCCTTGAGCCCAGGGACGGCAACCTGCACCTGGAGGTGAGGGACCTCGGCGTCGGCTTTGACACCAGCAACGATGGCCAGACACCCGGCCATGGTCTGGGCATGATCACCATGCGTGAACGGGCCCGTCTGGCCCATGGCGTGGTCACGGTTCACTCAACCCTTGGAGAAAGGACGACCGTGGTAGCGGATATTCCCTACCGAACCCATGCGTAAACGCCTGCTGATTGCGGATGATCACGAGATGATGCTGGCTGGCATCTCGCAGATGCTCGCCGCAGAGTTTGATGTAGTTGGCCAGGCAGCGAACGGCCGCGTGTTGCTCCAGGAAGCGGAGCGCCTCTCCCCCGAGATCATCGTGCTGGACCTGGGCATGCCGGAGCTGAACGGGATTGAGGCAACCCGGCAGATCATGGCGTCGCAGCCGAAGACGAGAATTATCGTGTTTACCCAGCAGTTAAGCAACACCCATGTAAGTGCGGCTTTTCGCGCAGGGGCACGGGGCTACGTGGCCAAACAGGCCGCTGCCACAGAGTTGCTTGAAGCAGTGCATGCTGTTTTGCAGGGCCGCTACTATCTCACCTCCCTTGCCATTCCGAAGGAAACGGCAAAACCTCCACTCAGTGGCGCTATGGACAGGAACCCGGCTGAACTCTTCGGCGATGCCTTGACCCCGAGGCAGGGTGAGGTTTTGCTCTTAGTCGCCCAGGGAAAGGCCGTGAAAGAGATAGCCTGTGCTCTGAATATCTCGGTAAAAACAGTTGATTTTCACAAGGGCATCCTGATGGATGAACTCGGGCTGCGGACGACCGCGGAACTAACCCGGTATGCCCTGACAAACGGCATTGTCAGCGACGAGTAGCTGCTCGAGCATTGCTTCCCAGTAATTCAACAGAGCAATCGAGGAGAGCTGCTCAAGCGTACCGGCCGCCTGCCATTTTGAATGATCCTTCGTGCTCGGGTTGCGCTCTTCAATAAACTTCGTCTACATAGTCGACGTCGCTATGGTAATTTCCCCGGAGGTACACTTACACGAGCACTGTGGTGGCGAATGTGAAAGTGGCTTCTCCCAGGCGACCAGTCATGAGCGCTGGCGCTGAGAACATCAAGTCTACTCACGCGCAGCATCAGTGCCTCGCCCGTTGACACACAGCACTTACTGCTGAAGAAGCAAAGCTGCTGCATCGTGCGTCACATCCAGTTCGCTCAGGCGCAGTACAAGGCACTTGGCCGCGCCCCCAGCCTTTAGAAACTCTGAAAGCGGCGTCTGGACGACAGTAAACCCACGCCGCTCCAGATTTTCTCGCAATCCCGGACTGATCTGGTTAAGCAGGATCGTCGCGCCGAGATTGATCGCGTTGCACGCAAACCGAACCGCATCGTCTTCGCCAATCGTGACGCGGCGCTCAGGCGCGTAGTAACTCTCGATCAGAGCTCGCGACGCTGCGTCGAAGGCAGCGGGAAAGTACAGCACGTCACCATTCGCGAGCGGACAGAAGCAGGTGTCCAGGTGGTAAAAGCGCGGGTCGATCAGGCGCACCGGCACAACCTCACCCGCCCACACATCACGCAGCCGCACCAGGCTCGCGGCCGAAGTCCGCCAGCCGTAGCCAGCCCACAGAACCGATCCATCCGCGGTAAACAGCGCATCGCCCTCCCCTTCAAACGGCGCGTCCCGGGGCAACTCCTGCACCTCATAGCCGAGCCCGGCGAACCAGTCGCGGAAGTGTGCTTCCTCGGCCTGCCGCTCCGGATGCAGGAAGCTTGAGAGCACGACCATGCCGGCACGCACGAGACCTGCGTTCGCGGTAAATACCATATCCGGCGAGCCCGGCTGCGGATCGACCAGCAGTACCTCGGCGTACCTCGAAAGTGCCTGGTATAACCCCTGCCACTGGCTCACGGCAAGCTCACGCGAAGAGCGGCTGATGTTGCCTTCCATCCAGGGATTGATCACATAGCGGACGTCATAGAAATCGGGTGGACACATGAGAAAAGCAGGCCGGTCGAATACAGGCGCACGAGGGATCGCAATGGTCGAAGGGGCAAACATGCAAGGGGACTCCTAAGTGGAGTGTGGCGTGGCGGCAAGTTAGAGTCAATAGGAATGAAAATACATGCAGGCGTATAAAGATGCGTTAGTCAACGAAGAGGGGAGCGCGACCGAAGGCGTAACCCCCAGGATGCTGAAGCACTTCACTGCTGCTGACTGATGGGAGGCCTACTCCCCGGCACCAACGCGATACCCAGAAACAAAAGAGTGATTGACTTACTTCCTTAGTTGTCAAAGGTCGGGCGTAACCTCGAGAGCGTTCGACATATGCGGCGCTGATCTACCTCCTGAATGGTCTGCAGTAAAACGCGAACGCCGCAAAACCCGTCTGCCACCCCGACAGTGTCTTATCCTTTTGAGATGAGAGCCCACACCGGATCAGCGCCCGAGATCGCCTCGGCGGCCGAGCACCGCGCGCCTACCGCTGCGCTGCTGGCCTGGTTTGCCCGGCACAAGCGCGATCTGCCCTGGCGGCGCACGCGCGACCCATACGCGATCTGGGTCTCGGAGATCATGCTGCAGCAAACGCGCGTGGCCGCAGTGCTCGATCATTACGCGCGCTGGATGGTTCGCTTCCCTACCATCGAATCGCTGGCCGCAGCTGCAGAGTCGGAGGTGCTTGCACTCTGGAGCGGGCTAGGCTACTACCGGCGGGCTCGGTTTCTGCATGCAGGCGCGAAGGCCGTGGTTGCCGAGCATGGAGGGCAACTGCCGCGCACAGCCGCCGCGCTGCGCCTGTTGCCCGGCATCGGCGAGTACACCTCGGCAGCGATCGCGAGCATTGCTTTTGGCGAACCGGTGGCCGTGGTGGACGGCAATGTCGAGCGGGTTGTGATGCGCTTGACCGGGCTTGGCTCGCTGCCTGCACCTGCGCTGGACGCGTCAGAAGCAGCAGCCGGTTCTGCGCTGCGCGATCCGACCCAAGAGGTTCCATTGAGTGTCGCGAAAAAGAGCCAGGGCGCGTCCCAGCCCACCAAAATGAGCCTGGCAAAGTGCGGCTTTGCTGGGCCAGGCGCACTGCAGGAGCACCCCATCGTTCCGCAACTGCTCCCGGCAGCCCGGCTCGCGCGGGCGATCCGCACCGTCGCCCATGACCTGCTCGACCCGGACTGCCCGGGCGACACGAACCAGGCCATGATGGAGCTCGGCGCAACTGTATGTCTACCCAGGGCGCCGCTGTGCCTGCACTGCCCGGTGCAACCATGGTGCCGGACGCGCGGCGAGCACCCTGCATCGCCTCGGCAGGCAATGCTTACCCGCAGCATCACTTACGGTCTGCTCAAGCGGGAGCGCGCCGGCCACACAGAGGTCCTGCTGACGCAGCGCCCAGCCAGCGCATCGCTCATGGCTGGCATGTGGGAGCTGCCGCCACTGGCAGAAGCGGGCGAGACCAAAGCTGCTGAACCGCTGTTGACGCTGCGCCATGCGATCACGGTCACGAACTTTAAGGTGACGATCCTGTCGCTCGATCCGGTTGCGCCTGTCGCAACGGCGCTCATGGCGCACCAAGACGCACGCTGGTTTGCGACCGAAGAGCTACAGCACACCGCGCTTACCGGGCTCGCCCGCAAGGCGCTCAGACGACTCGCACTGTGGCCAGCCACCACGCCCGGCCATCTTCAGTCACCTTCGATCGAAGCATTAGGCTTTTGAAGCGCGAAGGATCATGCCGCCTTAAAGGCCGAAGCTTACCGCCCGGCTACCCTGAGCCGCAGGTACCAACGGCGCATTCAGGAAGTCCACCAGCGGCGCCATCACCCGAAATCGCTTGACGACCTCCCGCACCAGGCCTGGGTCCAGGGCGGCCTCCGCCGGCAGACGAGAAGAGACACCCCACTGCCGGCACATCACCAGGTCCAGCGCCGGGTGCTCGGCTGGAAACCCCTTCGGCGCCCGCGTCAGCTTCAAGCCATCAAACGGCTCGGCCACGGCCCTCAGCTTGCGGTCCGCGAGCAGCTTCCGCATTGCGGCATGGTGCTCCAGCAGGTGCCGCCGAATCGCAAGCAGCTGCTCCTTCTCCGGCATGTAACAGCCGGCTGCCACCAGCACCTCGCTCGGCGAAACCTGCAGGTAGTACCCGCCGCCGCTGGTCTTCTCCAAGCCATCGCGGGCCCACCACGCGGCCATGTGCGTCTTGTAAGGTATCTTCTCCTTTGCAAACCGCGTGTCGCGATAGATGCGCATCATGGCTTTTTGCGGCGGCCGCACATGCTGTGGGGCAAAGCTTGCAAAGGCCGTGTTGATTGCGGCGACCACGGCCAGCATTGGCTCCTTCAACTCCTGCTCGTAGACCGGCTTGCGCGCGTCAAACCACTCGCGGTCATTGTGTCTGGCCAGGCCGCGCAAAAACTTCAACGCGTCTGCCGCAAAGTGTGGGCTCGCTTCCATCAACGCGTACTCCTCTTGTGCTCTTCAATCGATTCACTTCATGGTCCCATACGCAGCCGCCCCAACCCTGCTCCACGGAGCGCGCAAGCTGTTAGGCTAGCCAACAAACGCCTCGCGCGGCGCGTGCGTCCGCAAAACTCCCCCAGAAGAGGACAGCCTTGAAACAAAGCACTCCCTATGCAGCGCTCCTCGTCGGCACCCTCGTTACCAGCCTGCCTGGCCTTGCCCAGGCGCAAGCGATGCCGCCCGTGCCGCAGGTGGCTGGTGTTCCGCAGGCGGCGACCAGGGCTGCTGATACGATCGACCCCGAGAAGGTGCGCGCGCACGTCAAGTTTCTCGCCAGCGACCTGCTCGAAGGCCGCGGCCCGGGCAAGCGCGGTGCCGAGCTTGCAGCCGAGTACATCGCGACCCAGTTTGCGCTGGATGGGCTCAAACCAGCCGGGGATCACGGCACCTTCTTCCAAAATGTGCCCCTGTATGCCGTACACACCGACGAGGCGCAAACGACAGCTTCGTTCGTTCCGAGGTCCGGCTCGCCCATCTCGCTGACCTACGGTTCCGACATCGTGACCAAGGACGAACGCGGCGAGGCGACTGCCGATATCGACGCGCCGATCGTCTTTGTCGGCTACGGCATCACCGCGCCCGAGTACCAGTGGAACGACTACGCCGGTGTCGACGTGAAGGGCAAGATCCTGCTCGTTATCGTCAATGAGCCGCCATCGAACGAGGACGCCTTCTTCAAGGGCAAGACCATGACCTACTACGGTCGCTGGACCTACAAGTACGAGGAAGCCGCACGGCAAGGGGCGGCCGGCGTGCTCATCATCCATCGCGAAGACCTGGCCAGCTACCCGTGGTCGGTCGTGCAGAACTCGCAGGCGATCGAGAAGTCGTACCTCAAGGGCGACCCGCTGGCGACGCTGAAGGCGGCAAGCTGGGTGCAGCTCGAGGTAGCGCGCAAGCTGATGGCAGCGAGCGGGCATGACCTGGACCAGGAGATCGTCGCAGCAAGCAAGCCAGGCTTCAAGCCGTTTGAGCTGCCAGTCCGCTTCAAGGCACACGTGGCAAGCCTCGTTCGCCCGTACCAGTCAGCCAACGTGGTGGGCATGGTCGAGGGCCAGGCGCCCGGGCAGGCTGTACTTTACTCGGCGCACTATGACCACCTCGGAATCGACCCTGCTGCCAAGGGCGACAACATCTACAACGGCGCCGGCGACAACGGCACCGGCTGCGGCATCGTGCTGGAACTGGCGCGCGCCTTTGCGCAGGCCTCAGTCAAGCCGCCCCACCCGGTCTACTTTGCTTCGGTCACAGCGGAGGAGCAGGGGCTGCTCGGCTCGCAATATCTGGGCATGCACCCGCCGGTGCCAGCCTCGCAGATCACGCTCGACCTGAACTACGACATGCTCAACCCGATCGCCATGCCGGTTTCTACTGAAATCGCAGGCGCCGAGCGGACGACCTTTTATCCAGCGGTTGAGCGCACGGCGCAGGCGTTCCACTTGACCATCCAGCCGGATCAGACGCCGAGCGCCGGGCATTACTACCGTTCCGATCACTTCTCGCTCGCGCGCGTTGGCGTGCCTGCGTTTTCAATTGGCCAGGGAACACTGTTTGAGGGGCACGACGCAGCCTGGGGCGAGGCGCAGGCCAAAGACTACACCGCGCACCGCTACCACCAGCCTGCCGATGAGTACAAGCCGGAGATGGACTTCCGTGGCGACGCACGCATGGCCCAGTTCGGCATGATCCTCGGTTGGGAGGCGAGCACGATGACGCAGTCCATCGGATGGCAGAAGGGCGATGAGTTTCAGGCTCCGCGCCAGAAGAGTATGGGCGCGCAGTGAGCCGCGGTTTGCTGCAGCACGTAGCCTCCATGGCGTCGCTGGCCCTCCTGGTAGCCCTGGCGGCGGGCGTGCAGGGTCAAACGCTGCAGCAACGCAAACCCTCAGCCGGCGTGCCGCCTGATGCCGTCACGGAGAAAGCGCCCGCCACCCCTGCACGCGACGCACTGCCGCTGGAAGCAGAGGGCGAATACCGCTGGGGCGAGGCAGGCGAGGTCATCGAGCTGTACGTCGAGGGCTCCGCGCTGCACGGGTACCTGACCCGTCGCAGCGAGCGCCGCGACGCCGGCTCGGCTCCCATCAGTTTTACCTTCGCTGACACTAAGACCACAGGCCGCAGCCTCAGCTTCACTACCCGGCAAATTCACGGGGATTGGTACTCTTTTGAAGGAGAGATCGTAGAAATTGCCCAGGGTAAGCAGCGAAAAGGCGCGGAGTTTCTGCTGCAGGGTACGCTCATCGCGCATCTTGCGCCGGAGCCATCCGCCGAAGGCGCCAAACCTGAGCAGCAGCTGATCACTCACGTTCGCCTTGCACGCTCTGCTACAGCTGGACCCTGACATGTCATCGACGCTCACCTCGCCCGAGTGCGCATCGCGAGATGACGGGAACGCCTCGAGCACCGTCAGCGAGAAGCAGACAAGCTGCTGGATGCTAGACTGGCGAGGAATTCGATGAGCATACCTACGGTGACAGGCACGCATGAACCGGCAGCAGCATCTGCCAGGTACACAGCCGTGTGGCTGTGCGGCGTGCCCAGTGAGAAGAACTGGCTGCTGGAAATCTTCGCACCGTATTTCGGAGATCACGTAGAGGATCCCGAGCGAAGCAAGCCGGTCGTCGATCACGCGATTGTCATTGACAAATTTATAAATACGCACGATCGGGCTTACTACCGGCAGTATCGCGGCATGGATGCAATCCTGGTGGATCTGCGCGATGAGAACTACGACTCGCTGCCAGAGATTTACGCCAATTTTCGGGGTGTGATTCGCAACTGCTGGTCCGATGTGTATCGGCCGGAAACGGTTAGATTCCTGCCTTTTGGCTATACCCAGAGCTTCGTGCACGCTCCCTTTGACAAGGCCTCGACGCGGGAATACGTTTGGTCTTTCATCGGGCAGGCCAATAAGTCCTCGCGTCCGGATATGGCTCGCGAACTGGCTGCGGTTGAGCCTCATCTGCTCTTTACCGTCGACAATGTGCCTGGTATCGCGATGTGGAACCACACCGCTGCCGGACCACGGCGCTACTCACGCGACGAAAACGCTGCAGCCCTGCGCAATTCCATCTTTGCTCCCAGTCCTATGGGCAACGCGAACCTGGAATGCTTTCGAGTCTATGAGGCGCTTGAATCGGGGAGTATTCCCATCGTTGAAAAGCGGTGGACACTGGACTACTTTCGCGAGGCACTCGGGGATCATCCCATGCCGACGGTTCGCTCGTGGCGAGAGGCACGAAGCCTGATCCAGAGCGCTTTGCGCGAACCGGCAGAACTCGATGTGCTACAGCAACGATGCGTGGCATGGTGGAAGCAGTACAAGGAAAGCTACACCCAGGAACTCGGCGAGTTTCTGGAGCGGCGCTCCTCTCAGCCAATGGTTCTGTCTCCTGAAAACCTGGTGCTGGCTAAGCGCAACTCTCCAGGCTGGAAAGCGCGTGAGCTGTTGCGGCATCACGATGCGCGTGCAGCCTCTAGGCGGGTCGGGCTGATGGCTACACGCATCCTCTCCGGGAAGAAACTGCGCATGCACTACAGTGCCTCAGATACTGCGCCGAAGTAAGTACAGACATCGCCAACGATAGGCATTTCTCCTTTCGTAGGCGCATCCAAACGAGTGAAGATACACCGAAGACCAGCCGCATATAAGGAGCGATGATGGAACGCAAGGCAAGCGCAGTATGGAAGGGCAGTTTGACCGAGGGCAAGGGGACAATCTCCTCTGCCAGCGGCGTACTTAAGGAAACGCAGTACTCGTTCAGCTCACGCTTTGAAGAAGGCGCTGGCACCAACCCGGAAGAGCTGATCGCCGCAGCGCATGCCGGCTGCTATTCAATGGCACTGGGGCACGAGCTTGGCGGCGCAGGCTTTACGCCGGAGTCGATTGAAACCACGGCGTCAGTGCGCCTGGGCAAGGTGGAGGGCGGCTTTGCGATCACCGCGATTCACCTGGTGACGCGCGGCAGGGTGCCGGGTGCGGACGCTGCCGCCTTTGACAAAGCCGCGCAGGGCGCGAAGGCTGGATGCCCCATCTCCAAGCTGTTTGCCGGCAACACCGAGATCACGCTCGACGCGCAGCTTCTTTCCTAGCGCCGATGCGAGTGGCGGGTCAAAGCTCCCTTGGGAGAGCTGACCCGCCACCAAGCCTACGTGTGCAGCATCAGGTATTGGCGCAGCTCTTTGCCCACGGCGCTCGCCTGTTGCACGCCGGTGTCCATCATCTTGAGCCACTGCTTTTTCGTCTCGTCCGTCTCGCCCATGTTCAGCAGGTAGTTGGTCTGCACGATAATTTCGAGCGCATTGCCCATGTCGTGCACCAGCCGACGCAGCTCCAGCATGTGCTCCTGCGGGATCTTCGGTCTTTGTTCCTCATATCCATTCATCAGATTCTGCCTGCCCTCCCGGCAAGCAAGATTCTACCTTCATCAGGCCTGGTGTTGACAGAAGGG
>CAZZYO010000049.1:0-26280 GCA_964658255.1 Candidatus Babeliales bacterium | reverse complement strand
GGGAGGCGCCCCAGTCGAGCTTCTGGTTAGGCGTGTGGAAGGAGGCAAGTACAGGCTCGGCCTGGGTGCCGCTGGGTCGAAGATAGGCGAAGTATTCGCCATGCGTGGTCCGGGATCCCGACTTGGTGTCAATGTCGATGATGCCGTTCGTCGAGTTACCGAACTGCGCCGAATAGGTGCCTGTCAGTACCTTGACTTCATCCACACTCGCGGCAGCAACATTGCCTACCGGTGCAACGGCATAGACCCAGTCGTAATTGATCAGGCCGTCAAGCTCATAACTCGTATGTCGATACGAGCCCGCATTGATGGACAGGCGATTGGAGTCAGCATAATTAGCACCCAGCCCCAGTGTCTGTCGCACATGAGGATCAAGCAGCGCATACTTCGCAGCACTCCGCGTTACAGACGGAACCTCTTCTACCTCTGCCGGACTGATTGTCTGGCTGATCTCCATGCCGCTCGAGTTCAAATCGATCACACCTTGGGTGACGAGCACATCGGAGTGGATGTTGGCGAGCTCCATGTGCGCGTCGACCTCTTGCTCCTGGTCGGGAACAACGGTAAGCCCTTCCTTTGCAAAGAGCGCGAGGCCCTGGCCCTCAACCGTGAGCGAGTAGTTCGCCCCTTCATCCACGAGGCGGAACGCAAAGCCTCCGTCCGGTCCGGATGTAGTCGCAAACGTGCGCCCCTCTCCATGCAGAACAACTGACACATTCGCGATCGGCATGGCGTTTGGGCCCGCTGTAACCGTCCCATGCACAGCGCCTGTGGCTGCCCAGACGATTTGGGACGTAGACAATGAGGCAAGGCATACGTATAGAAGGGGCTTCATCAGCGCACGTACTCCTGGTATGCGGCGGCTATGTCGGCACCGGCTGGATGAATCAGGAACCTGTAGCGAAAGTGCAACTCATCGCCGGGCTGCATGCTGACGCTCCCGTCCGGGAGGGACCGGTTGTAGAAGCGCTGGGCAAACGGATTGGCGAAGAGCAGACCAAAATCCTTTGCTCTCCAAGTCGTAGGAGAGTGGAGGTTGGAAGGGTGGCTCATGAAAGCGATGCCGACCCGTTCACCCTCGAGCGTTCCTTGCCAGTCGACCCAGTTCGAGTGGGAACCCTCGATATGGTCAGCACCATGCACACCGGTCGCGCTCACTGCCTCTCCACCAAACTTTTCACCGAAGGGCGGAGCAAGACGGAAGCCGATAATGCCATCGCGCGCATCTTCAAACGTCGACAGCTTTACGGCCTTGAGGGTAAAGTCGACATCCATCATGCGGCTGCTTGCGGGCTCGGCATACACCGTCACCACCAGCGTCTCGTCGATCATGGGCTTTCCATCCTCATCGACCCACTGGGCGCTGATGGTAAAGCCACCACTCTTTTGCCCATTGTGCGTCTCGACTACATCCTTGAACAGGATCTTGCCGGCATGCGGCTCCGGATCAGCAGGATCAATCTCCCATAGGTTGAATCCACTTACGTGCTCGCCACCGATCCAGAGACCGCGCTGATGAGGGTGGTCGCTCGGTTCCCCAGGAATGCTCTCCATGGGGAAACTTCGTACAACGCGCTTGCCGGATGCGGTGTTGAGCGGCCAGAAGTAAGGCTTGTGCGCGTCCGCTCCCTTTTGGAGGGCAGTGAAGAGCTTCCCGTTGACGTTGACCGTGATCTGAGTCGCAGTGGACTGCACTTCTACCTGGGCACGAGCGAATGCCGGGAATAAGGCTCCGACGAGTACAACGAATGCGTATTTCATGATTTTCAAGGTGATTCCATGGCATCTTGATGTGTTGAGGGGAGCGGTTGTGGTTTATGCCATGAGCGGGGAACAGATGGCGTTAGGCAAATCTGAACTCCATCAAATCTTAAGGAATCGTCATGAACGCTTCATGCTGGCGCCGATGAATTTCTGGTGACATGGAATTCATTCGAGTGGGAGCAACACGCTATTGCGTAAGGCGTACAGTAGGCGCGCCTCATGCTGCACCAGCGCCCGAGTAGAGCAGATAGGCACACCTGCTCCGGCAGCAGCGTGTGTCTTTTTTCAGGGCACTGCATCGTCGCTCCACGGGCGGCAATGGTATGCTGCGCATCATGATTGCCCCCACAACTTCATTGCTGGAGCCATCTCCGGATGAGCCATCCACTGGGGTCCGCATCGTTCCGTCCACTGCTGAGAGGTAGAAGCTCAATCTGCCGACATACTCTGGTTTGAAAGGCCCCTTCTTGAGCTCGATGACGAGTAAGGAGTGAAGCCTTAAATGGTAGAAGAGCAGGTCGATATAGAAGGGCTGCCCATCAACTTCGAGCTGTACCTGGCTCCCGACAAAGGCGAATCCGCGGCGGAGCTCCAACAGAGGGTCTCGAAGATGCTTGAGGAGCGCACGTTTGAACTCCCGCTCTTTCGCTTGAGCTAAGGGTCACAAACTCGAACGAATAGGGATCCTTGAGGATCTGTTGCGTCAGATGTCACGCTGCACTCAAATTCCGGAATTTAGACTGAAGGCCTGATTTACTGCACTCAAATTCCGGAATCCCAAGGCGTCCATGTACTCTAATCCCGAGCGAAAACTTCGGCCAGACAAGGGCGAGTAGTGGTCGGCGTTTGCGCGTCTGCCGAGTAAGGGCAGACGTTAAGCGAGGACGAAGTGCAGGAGGCCAGAGCCGACTCGCGCGCTCGAGAAGCTAACCTTCCGCTCTAGGTAAGACCATGAAGACTGAAGTCCAGAGACGAAGGATTTTGCGATACCGAGCCTGACGTTGGCGCACATCAGATACAGGAGAGGCGTTCCGAATGAACTCCGCAATTGTCGTGAGCATTTCTTGTCTAGGCAGCGGCACAGATGTCTTTCTGTCCCCCTTCCGAGGTAAGTGCTGTAGGTCTGGGTACCAAGCGAGCAGCTGGAACATGTCATCGACAAAGCGGCGGAACTGGTGGGCAGTGGCTTGGCCAAGCAGAGCAACTTCCGGTGAAGCGCCACGTAGCGCAGCCAAGTAGGGCTGCTCAACGAGAGAGGGGCTGCGGCTGAGGCCGGACTTCGATGTGCCGTGGACCAGACCGGTACCGCAGAACCAGCAAGAATCAGTTGTGTAGCCGGATCAGAGCCCAGGGATAGTGGATCGGGCTCCCCGCAGGTAAGACACCCTAGTCTCAGTGCGTCGCCATGCACCATGCAGTGGAGAAGGCAGGGAAAAGTCCACTCCCAACGAACATGTACAAATGACTGCTGAGCGATACACCGAGGGCAATACACATAGCCTGTTCTTTGATCGCAATGTCTGAACCCTGGATGTAACTTTGAGCTCAAGCGAAAAAGGAGAGAGCGCTCTCCACAAGGCAAACGTGATTGGAGATCGAGAGGCCTTATCTTGCCAACAGGTACTCGATCGATGGTTGGAGGAATACGCTTCCGCAGAAAGTGACTTCAGGGATGTACGCTTCAGGATTTGGTCTCCAAACACATGTCAACAAGCATTGCCCCGCGCAGCGGACGGAGATTCTTGTCTTGACAACGCCTTCGATGTTATCGATGTTGCATTAACTTGGCCGGGCGGCGTGGCCAGGTCGACAGCGCAGATCACGCAGCAATCTCAAAGAGCTTGTTGATGTAACGGATCTGCCAGGCAGCTCAGGCTCGCAGAGTATGCAGTGCCGGCGTCTGATCATGCGCATGATCTCTAAGCCCTTGATGGTGGCGTAGGCTGTCTTCATCCTTTGGAAGCCGCGTTTGCGCCGGATCACACGCTTGAGCCCGCCGTGGTCGGCCTCGATGATGTTTGTTCAAGTAGTTTGATGTTCGATGCTTCATCTCGGGCGATAGCTTGCCCTCGCGCTGTAACCGGTGGATCGCTCTTGGGCAGGAGCCAAGCTTATCTGTGGTGATCGAGCAGGGGTGCCAATTGAGCATCGTCTTCAACGTTTTGCCAAGAAACTGATAGCTGCGCGCGTTGCATCGATGCGTCACCTCCACGCCGCGCTCCCGCATCATCTCCGCCAAGTTCCGATAGGTGATTCGGTACTTGCAGTACCAGCGCACACAGACCAAGATGATCTCAAGGATAAACGGCGACGTTTGAAGATCGACCTGGCTGGCTCCTCGACTTGCTTCCACCTTACACGCCGGCCAGTTAATGCAGCAGTGCCAAAACAAACACAGTGAAAACGCAAACAAGAAGGAAAGCCTTGAGGCTTCCCTTCTTGTTTGCATCCGGTTAGAAGTCAGAAGTTGTAGTGCACAGAGAACTGGATCTGGCGCGCCGGGGAACGAGTGTCTTTAATCTGTCCAAAGGTCGTATCGCCAATGTTGGTGTCCTCGTAACCGTAACTGGCCAGGTTAAAAGCGTTGAAGAAGTCAGCGCGGAATTCGACACTTTGTGACTCGGTGATGTCGAACGCTTTACCGGCCGTCAGATCGACCTGCCGGTAGCCTGGCGATCGCTGGCTGCCGTTGCTCGCAGTGCCGAACTGCTCCGTTGCCGGTGTGCCATACGCGCAGCTTCCGTTGTCGATTCCGGAGGTAAGGCACGGCGCGGCAGAAGGATCACTCCCGAACCAGTTTGCGGTCGTGCGATGATGCACAACCAACTTGCGGTACTGGTCGGGGCGCGAGGAACGGTTCTGCACCGAGGTTGTGTCTGGCGCGCCAAGCGTGACGGGAAAGCCCGCATATAGAATCGCGGTCCCGGTGAGCTTCCATCCACCGGCAGCTTCATCGAGCAGCCGGTTCATGTTCGCGCCGTACTTGCGCCCTCGGCCAAACGGCAGTTCATACACACCCGTGGCACTGATATTGTGCGGCGTGTCCATACCGCTCGGGCCGTACTCAGAATGCAGGTCATAGCCATTCTGCGCATAGGCGCCATAGCCATTACCCTGGGCGCCGCTGTTTGTAGCCGTGCCATAGAAGCCCACGTTATTGGTCAGTGACTTCGAGTAGGTGTAGTTCAGCAGGTACTCGAGGCCGTTGCTTTGGCGATGCCGCACCGAGGCCTGGAGAGCGTTGTAATTCATCATCGCGTCACTTTCAGTGACCACGATGGCACCGGTCTGCCCCACAAGGTTCGCATAAGGAGCAGTGGTCCCCGGCGCCGTGAGCTGGTTGCCGGCACGAGGATCAATCAGGTGTTGCCCGGTCTGGCCCAGGTAAGCGATATTCACCGAGGTCGTGTTGTTCAGCTCATACTCGGTGCCGAGGGTGAACTCCTGGATGAGCGCTGGACGCAAATGGCTATCCCAAGCGCGTAGCGTATTGCTGCTGCTCGAAGCCGCAAAGCTCTGCGGCAAGGCATTTTCAGCACTTAACGGATCTCCGGGGCTGCTGGCGGTCGCCGGGTTGGCCGTAAATTCATAGGCCGGCTGGAACGGCGGGTTGAAGTTCAGGCGAAGGTTTGCTCCCGTGCCCTCAAGATAGTTCGTGATGCCATAACCGCCGCGGATGACAAACCGCGGCATTGCCTGGTAGGCGAAGCCGATACGCGGCATGAAGTTGGTATAGGTCGAATGATAGAGTGCGTGACCATCGCCAAAGACCTGCGCCGCTGCTGCCGTGCCGGCATAGTAGTACTGTGCGGTCGCCAGATCGACATTGGCTTCTTTATCGTTCACCTCGTAGATCGGCTGGTCGTACTCGTAGCGCAGCCCCAGGTTGACGGTCAGCTTGTCCGATACCTTCCAGTCATCCTGCACGAAGCCCGCGTCGCGATACTGACGCTGCCCGCTGCGGCCTGTATTGGCCGAGATACCGGCATAGAAGACCTGGTCGCTCAGGAAGTCTGCTACGTTGTTGCCGGTAAACGAGCCAGAGTATTGCTCACGGCCCATGATGCCATCGTTACCCGGATAGAAGTTGTTCTGCTGGTAACGCAGAATCTCCACGCCGGCGCGCACGGTGTGCTTCGCGAGCTGGAAGGTGATGTTGTCGCCATAGGTGAAGATGTTATTGATAAGGCTGCTGCCGCCACCCGTGGTACCGACGGTAGTCAAATAGCTCAGGTTGCCGACCGATCCCTTGCCGTTGCTGAAATCCTGAGCCACAAAGCCGGGATAGGGCTGATTGGGGTAGTTAATGCCAACCTTGGAGTTACCGGTCAGACCGAATGCACCGGTCGTGTCGGCTGGAACGCCCTGCACCCAGCGCACACGGGACCAGCCGGCGCGGAACTCGTTGATGATCGATGACGAGAAGGTATGCACGTTGTTAAACGCAACGCCCTTGAACGGGTAACTGTTGACACTGGGGAAGGTGATCGCGATGCCGTTTTCCGGGTTAGCATCGGAGGCTTCGCCTTGCGAGTAGCGCACATTGAACGAGTCCTTCTGGCCTACTCTCCAGTCGAGCTTGATGTCGCCCTGATCATTGCGCCTCGTCAGCCTGTACGGCCCGATGTAGTTGTTCTCCGCGACTCCATCGCTGGGCGTGTTGTTAGGAACAGGGTAAAGCTCCGGGTGCGCAAACAGGTACTGTGCCACCGGGTTAGTGATGGGCACCTGGTTGTTCGGATAAGCCACAATTCCCTGCCCTGCGACATAGTGCGTGATCTGTCCTGTCGTTCCCCCGTTCGCTGTCGTCAACAGCGACGAGAAATTGCCGGTCCGATACGCCATAGGAATAACACTCTCCGCTTGTGTGCCGCCGGTCTGGTTCCGAGCGCCTTCGTAGTCGGCGAAGAAGAACAGCTTGTCCTTCAGAACCGGTCCACCGACCGTGCCACCGAAGATCGTCTGGGTGAAGGGCTGCTTCGGATTGCCCGCGAAGTTGTTTGCCCAGGAGTTCGCGTCGAGATTGTAGTTCTCCAGGAATCCAAACAAAGATCCGTGGAACTTGTTTGTGCCGCTCTTCAGGATCGTGAGGATGTCGCCACCGTTCACGTTGCCGTACTCGGCCGGAGCGTTGGAGGTGATTACGGTGAGGTTTTCAATCGCGTCAGGACTTGGGTTATAACCGATGACGTTGTTGATCGTTTCGTTGATCTCCACGCCGTCCAGCAGATAGTTGTTCGTCTGGTTACGGTTGCCGTTGACCGACGTGGTGCCGTTTTGCCCCGTATCGCGCTCGATGGCCGAGCTTCCGCTCATATCGGCGATTGAAGTCGCGACCGAACCCGGAATGAACATCGTCACAGACGAGAAGTTACGGCCGTTCAGCGGCAGGTTCTGGATCGTGTTTGCCGTGAACGTGCTCTGGATCGTGGTGTCTTCGGTATCAAGAATCGGCTGAACATTGCCCGAAACATTTACAGTCTCGGTCGCGGCGCCGGTCTCCATCTTGGCGTCGACCTTGGCGACCTGGTTGACTTCGAGCGTGAATGGCGGCGAGACAAAGGTCTTAAACCCTGGCCCTGTAGCTGTCACGGTGTACTGCCCGATCTGCAGAAAGCGAACCGAATACTCGCCGGAGTTGTTCGTCTTGGCTGTGGTCTCGACGTTGGTCGCGGTGTTCTTGACCACAATTGTGGTGTTCGGCACGACCGCGCCCGAGGTGTCCGTCACCACGCCATTCACCGTGCCGGTGATGGTTTGTGCGAGGCCTGGCGCGACTAGGACGAAGGCGAGCGCACTGGCGGTAAGCCAGCACTTGAGGTTGGTGTCACTCATAAAGGGTATGCCTCCAAAAAAGTTTCACTTGCAAAGGAATGTTGGTAGGGGCCTTGATATTCCGAGATGCCATAGTGATCGTCTCGCGGGCAGATCAACACCAGCCTAGTTTAAACTGCCATGGAAACATGCAGTGACGCGGAGGTCGGCACTCCTTAAACACATCGAGCCGACTGGTCATGGGCCAGCGCTCCAGCATGCGCGCTTTCAACGCGGCGAGCTTTACCGGCGCCTATTGCGCAGAGGCGAACGCGAAAGCCCGCCCTCGCTGTTCTTATCGAGGATGCAGACATGCTCGCTCGCTTTCCAACCGAAGCAGAAGTTCCTCAAACAGCCAGCGGCCTATCGTACTGTCATAGGTCGTGAGCAGCATAGGCGCCGGCAGCGATCATAGAACGCCAAAAGACAAATGCAAGCCGCAGTCGATGAAACTCAATCAGCCAGCCGGTGAGCAATGCTATTGTAAGCTGCCGCAAGAACCACGTGGTCGAGCGCCCAAGTGGCACTCCTCGAGCAAATCTCCACTAAGTGCTTCCATCGAGCCTCCGCGAGGCGCCAGGTGACGCAGCGACCATGTTGTGAGCCTTATAGCCAAGGATTGTTTCATGCTACGGAGCCGCTCGTAGTAAAGGGTGCTGATCTGACGTTCGAGCGCCCGCGTCGTCCAGCCTTGGCTCGCAGTCTCCTGCATATACCACAGCCTTGCCGGCTCGCTTTCCACCCGCAGCAGAATGCGGTAATGGGTCCAGCTCAATGCGTGACGCAATGCGTCACGCATCCGAAAGACCTGATAGAAGAGCCTCATGTATCGCAGGTTCGAAGCATCGAACCCTCGCCCGAACTCCGCCGCGAGAGCCGTGACCAGGGTTTGCAGCAGACGGCTGCCGTATTCGGCGCGCGAGGCACCCACCTGTTCAAACTCGACGATGTGCCTTCCAATCTCCCAGCAGGTCTGAACCTGCACGGCGTCCACGGCCCGTAAGGCCCTGTGACGAGCGGCCTGGATCAGAGTGCTCAAGGCTTCAATCAGAGGCGAGGTGGCCATGTTCTGCCCTGCCGATATGTCCAGCGATGCTCCCATAGATCCTCCTGTTAGTGATGGTATACGCCGATTGCTGCCGAAGAAGAGAAGCCCTCGGCACCGCCGACGTGCGCGAAACTTAACGGAGCGTCACGCTCTTGCGGCAGAAAGTTGCTTCAGCAGTGCCGGCAGTTGGCTATGCCATCTAGGCAAGCCGCTTGAGCAGGACAGGCCCGAACTCTCTGCGCTGCCCAAGCAGAACTTTCTGCAGCCGGGCGAGCTCGAGCAGCGCCAGGAATAGTGTGGCCCGGGCTTCGGGCGCGGGGAGCTCAGCAAACCACTCCTCGGTTGAAACCCCCATGCCCAGGCGCGAGCGTCTCGAGCCTCCCCTCAAGCCGGGCCAGGACCTCGGCCACCGGGTAGCTCTCGCCCTCGAGCAAACGCGCACCCTGCGCATGGGCCTTCGCCTCCGCGAGCGCCAGGCGCGCCGCCGCCAGTGCGTCCTGGACGGTAGGCGGCGGGGCAGCCACGATCACGTCCGAGATCGCAGGCGAGCCCTCCTCCTCCACGCCCGGCCGCTCGCCCGGACCGAGGCCTCCCGCATCCATCCGGCTGCGGAGCAGGCCGGCCGTCGCCTTCCAGGCCTCGTGATCGAGGAGCGCGCGTTCGAGTTCCTGGCTGGGCGGCACCTCCCCGGGGCACTGGAGCAAGAGCGACCGGCTTTTAAGCAGGACGAGCCAGGAGGCGGTTTCAAGGAAGTGCGCGCCGGTTTCGGGGTCGGCTTCCTTCACATGCCCCAGACAGGCATGGTACTGGCGGGTGATTCCTGCGATGGGCAGGGCGTCGAGCGGGTATGGTTGCGGCGCACGAGTGTGAGCAGCGGATCGAGCGGCCCCTCGAAAAGGGGCCTGTCGCGGGAGATCGCCACCGTAATTATGGCTCTTCCCTGCCCTGGCCCGGTTGCTCGGCCCATCGTTCCTTCGGCCAGACGCTTGGCGAAGGCCGGGTCGTTCGCTGCCGCGTCGTCGGCCAGCGCCAGCAGGCAGCCGAGGAGTTCTTCGGGGGAGGAGAAGCGGAGGGTCAAGGCGCCCGGGGCCTCGAGCGTGACGCCCACAAGGCCATTGCTGTCACCGGAGTGCCGGTCATCGATAAAAGAACGTTTCAGAAGCGCACAAGCAGTGTTTACATCGAGTGACCGGACGAGCTTGGGCCGACGAAACAGCGCGCAGGCGAGTTGCCAGTCAGCTGCGTACGCAAGTAGGTGGTCACGCGATATCCGAAACTGCGCGGAGTTCTGGAGAGACCACTGTGGTCAGCTCAGCGCTTCAGTTCAGCTAGCGCCGTTCGAAAAGCCAGAGTGCTGTTCATCTGGCTTACTTCCTCTCGGCTTCAGCGCCGACCCTGCTGCTCGACGGTGATCCCAACCGGAGTGTAACCCGGCGGTCGCAGCGTGGACATCTACCTTTCCAGGTTGCCGATGAACGACAGGCCGCCCGGCTTTCCCGCGACTTTGAGCACCTGCTGATCGACACACAAGCCCGCCCGGGCAAAGATGACCTTAAAGCTCTCGCCTCAGGCTGCGACATGATGGTAGTTCCGACACCCTCAGATTTTTTGTCTCTGGAAGCGACCATGCTGACCCTTGCGAGAACTTGGAGCCACCAACTACAGGATATTGCTCACTATGGTTGCTCCCCGCCCCGGCAAGGACGCAGAAGAAGCTAAATCCCTTCTTGAAGAAGCTAAGGTTCCCATTTTTGATTCGGTAATTCATCGCCTCGTCGCTTTTCCAAAGGCTGCCTTAATGGGCACGACCGTAGACCGGTGCGGCGATCCGAGAGGTGGCATTGCTGGCGAGAGTATGAGGCGGTCGGAGAGCAAATCATAGCGGGGGGCAGAAATGAGCAAATTTGCGGCGGTATTCAAGGAGCGGGGAATAGAGGTAGTCGAAGCCAACCTTGAGGCTCAACCCTGGTTGGCGCCTGCCCACAAGGTCGGGAGGCCACGAGGAAAGCGGAGCGATGGCGAGAACACCCAGGTTACTGGCTACGTTCCCGCACAACTCTACTACGATGTCCGGATCAAGCTCATGGAACAGAAACGCAAAAATTAGACGAACCAAAACCGACTTCTCGGACCTAATACGCAGCTGGATGGAGCGCTGGCTAGCTGAACAGCTGTAATTCTGTGTACGCGGTTACGCACCCAGGTGGCGAAACGGAAGCAAAGAAGTTTGGGCCTAAGGTCGACAAGCTCGGTGCAGGGAGACGCGGTAGGTTGGACGGCTGAGACGCTAACCGACCACATCAATACTCTAGAAAGTCTTCGACATCTGGGCCCGAGCAAGGGGGAGAAAGACCGCTCCTCTTGCACGAGTTCGCTCCGCTCGCGCAGAACGCGTGCTGTAACGACGGCGGCCGGACTTCTGCCCAGATGTAAATCAGGATTCTGGGCAGAGGTCGAATGGGCCTTGAGCCGAGGGTCCGATAACTGTTGCTTGGTGTTCCCAATAGCGCTAAACGGCACGTGATTAGCGCACCTGTCCGCGTGCCACAAGACCGGCCAAGGCGAGCGAACTAGCTTGTCAAGATGCGTCGCTCACCCCCTGCCGCCGCTTGAAGGTTCGATCGTGAGCAAACGTCGGCGCAGGAGAAGCACGCTGTGCGCCCACGTTTGCAGCCCAGGACGCAGCCTGCCTCCCGCCGCTCTGCCATAGCTCTTAGATCAAGCGCCCCAGGATCTGCGATGCCATGCCGCCGAAACCACTTTGTGGAGGCGCCTGCTGGCCGCCTGCAGTGAAGTGAGCCATGACCATCGGCAGCAGTGTCGCCATCGCGGTTTGTGCTATTTGCGGGGAGACGCCCGCCTTGGCGGCGACGCTGTCAATCAGGCCGGTGCCTCCAAGACCTGTCTGAATTTGCTCCGGAGTCGCTTGTGATTGTGCACCGGAAGCCCAGTTCTGCACATGCTCCTGCATGCCATTGTTGCGAAACGAGTCCATCACGCCGGACAGTCCGCCCGGATGCTCGTCCAGCGCCTGCATCAGCCCACCTGCCACCTTGGCGTTAGCGCCACCACTCAGCGAGCCTTCCACACCTTCCACCAGATCCATCAATCCCATATAAGCCTCCCCCAACGTAGATGCGGGCAGTCGGCTCTGCAATGCTCTCCCGCACGGCTTTCAAATAGATGTGGAAGCAAGGAAGAAGCGCCAAGGGGGCTCAGGTCGGATTCTCTGCAAAGCGAAACGATAGGCGGTGACGATGCTTGACTTTCGAGCCGTGGCTCGACTTAGCAACTCGAAGATCAACCGACAGCTAGCATGCCTTGGTTCCCGGAGTGTCGATCAGCCCGGACCTGGTGCGCCTAGGTACAGCCTACGAGTGCGGAGAGGTCACGGACACCAAGCGAGCCTGGCAGCTGCCCACTCCTCAAACCGGCATGAACACTGGTTGCCCCCCAGGGATTCGAACCCCGATATGCTGAGTCAGAGTCAGCTGTCCTACCATTGAACGAGGGGGCAGTGCGGACCACGTGCGGCGGATACTTCGCAAGCACGCCACAACTCTTCCGAGTGTAAGAGCTCGTCGCTTGCAGGTCAAACCGAGTGCACGACTAACCTGCCTGCCCAGACGCTGGGCACACACCGATGCTGCCCTTGCCTACTCCTCGCGCAGTACCTCCAGTGGCTTTTGGCCCAGGATGCGGAAGCTTGCAGCCCAGCCCGTAGCTACCGCCATCAGCGCTGTCGCTGTGACGGCAAGCAGGTTTGCACGCCAGCTCGCGGCAAACTCGACCTCGACAAGATGCAGCAGGATGCGTGCCAGCACATTCGCAAAGGCCATGCCCGCCAGGCCCGCCAGGAAGCCCAGCACAACAAATTCGACCGAGAAAATGGTAGCGATGTGGCTCCGTGTGGCGCCCAGGGTCTTGAGGACAACCACCTCGCGGACCCGCCGGAAGCGCGTGCTCGCTACGCTCGACGCCAGGATGACGGCGCCGGAGAGAATAGAGAAGCCTGCGAGGAATCGGATGACGACAGTAATCTGCCCGATGACCGATTGAATCGTGTCCAGGATGTCTGCGACGTTGATCACGGTGACGGTGGGATACGCAGCAAAGAGTGCGCGCTGCATGGACGCGATTTTTGCAGGCGCGACGTGCACCGCGCCGTACCAGACCACAGGTAGCCCGGCGAGCTGCGCGGGAGCAAAGATAAACTCGCTGCGGCTGGAGATATGCTGGCCGTCCACCGAGTAGACGGCCGCCACGCGCGAGACGATCGCCCGCCCGTTGGACGAGAAGGTCAACTCGGAACCGGGATGCAGATGCAGGCGCTTGGCGATCCGATCAAGCACGGCAAACTGCGTCGCGTCGCTGTGCTGCCACCAGGCGCCTTCGGTCAGGCGCAGACCAGCCGGCTGCGTGGCAGCCCAGGTAAGCGAGACGGTGCGCTGCAGGTGTCGCGGAAACACCCGATTGTCGAGCTGTTCGACAGGCGTGCCGTTCAGCCCGGCGATGCGCGCAGAGAGAATCGGCAAGGCATCGAGCTCGCCCGACACACCCGGCTGCTGCGCAAGCAGCGTGCGCAGCCCTGCGAGTTCGCCCGTGCTGATGTCGATCATGAAGACGTTGGGCGTGCTGGTCTCAATGGAGCTGTGCATGCGCTTGATGATCGAGCTTTGCATGAGAAACACGCACAGGATCAGCATGACGCCGACACCGAGCGCTGCCAGTACTGCAGCCGACTGGTTCCCGGGTCGGTACAGGTTTGCGAGCCCCTGGCGAAGCGCCGACGGGAGGGCGAGACGGGTACGCGCAAGCGCCCACCGCAGTGCGCGCAGCAGCAGCCACGACAGGCCGAGCAGGATCGCGAGCGAAGACGCAAGCGACCCCGCAAACCACAGCCCGCCCTTCCACGAGTTCGAGAGCGCCGTGGCGATGCCGGCCAGAGCCAGCACAATCGCTGTCACCGAGATGACCTGTGCAGGACTGGTGCGCAGCCTTGCCCACCACTTCGTCGGCATGTCCGGGTCGCCGCTCTCAACCAGCCGCCGCAGCACGACGCTTGGTCGGATGGATCGCACGTCGAGCAGCGGCGGGATAGAAAACAACATCGTCGTCAGGATGCCCGTGCCAAAGGCTGCGGACACCGAGAGCACTGGCAGGCGCAGGGGAGGCCTGAGCGGCAGCAGAGAGCCAAGCACGGTGGGCAGCGCAAACTCGACGGCGACGCCGAGCAGCACGCCCAGCAGCGCGCCCGCCCCGCCCAGCATCAGAGTTTGCAACGAGTAAATGCGCAGCACGTCCGAGGAGCGCGCGCCCATCGCCTTCATGATTGCGATGCCATCGATGCGCTGCTGCAGGTGCGCGCGCATGGCCATGGCCACGCCAATGGCGCCAAGCACCATGGCGACCAGGCAGATAAGGCTCAGCAGACCCGTTGCCTCGTCCAGCCCCTCGGTGAGCGCAGGCGCCGACTCGCGAAAGTCGGCAATTTGCGCGTCAGGCAGAATCGTCTGCAGCTGCGCACGGAGGGGCGCGATCATCTGCTGAGGCGCCAATCGAAAGAGAAAACGCTCGGTCCAGCGCGAGCCCGGCTGCAGCAGCCCGGTCTGCTCAACAGCCGAGCGAGTCATCATCACGCGTGGGCCAACGCCGACGCCCGCCGTAAGCCGATCAGGCTCCTTGCGGATGAGCCCGGCGATGCGGAAGAGATGGCCACCAATGCGGAGCGTGTCGCCCACGTGTGCGCTAAGCCGGACCAGCAGGCTTTCATCGACCACGACAGTCTGGTTATTCAGCAGCGCTGCAAGGGTGGTGTCGGGGTCGAGCTTCACGCTGCCGTAAAAGGGATACACATGCGGGTCCACGATCTTGAGCGTGACCAGCAGCGGCACGGGGTCGGTCGAGAGTGCGGCCATCGAGACCATCTCGGTGACACGGGTTTGCTCGACGCCGGCCGATTGCGCCAGCGCAGTGAGCTTCGCCTGCTCTGCCGCGGTAAGCTCGCGCGAGATGCGCGCGGACAGGTCAGCTGCAAGGATGCCGCGCGCCTGCGACAGGAGTACGCGCGCAAGGCTCTCAGAGAAGCCGCGCACGCCGGTAAGGGCGCCCACGCCAATGGCTACCGAGAGCACCACGAAAGCAAATTTGACCCGAGAAGCCTGCAGCTCGCGCCAGGCGATTCGCACGGCCGAGCCCCAGGGCAGCGAAGGCTTCTCGCCGAGATCAAGCGCCGAGGCCGAGCTTGCCGCAGCAGGAGCCGGGGAGGTCGAGGTGGCCACTCTCAGCGGACCCCAGCCAGTGCATGCGCCGAACTGCTGACGAACTCATCCGTGATGACCAGCCCGTCGCGAAGCACGATGCGGCGGTCTGCGCGATCAGCGATCTGCGGGTCGTGCGTAACCATCACGAGCGTGGTGCCGGCCTCGCGCTGCCGCGTTGTGAGCAACTCCAGCACGTGCTGACCATTGGTTGAGTCGAGGTTGCCGGTAGGCTCGTCCGCGAGCACGATCGGCGGCTCAAGCACAAAGGCACGCGCCAGGGCGACCCGCTGCTGCTCGCCGCCCGAGAGCTGCACCGGGTAGTGGTCCAGCCGCCGCTCCAGGCCAACGCTCTCAAGCAATCGCAGGGCCCGCGCGCGACCCTCATGGCGCGCGCTACCACCGCCAGCCCGGCTCGCGTTCAACTCATACGGCAGCAGAACATTTTCAAACGCCGTAAGGGTCGGGATCAGCTGGTAGGACTGAAACACAAAGCCGATCTTGCGGCCCCGCACCTGGGCCAGCTTGTCTTCTGCAAGGTGAGTGATATCCACCCCGTCTACCAGGACTTGGCCCGTGGTCGGTGCGTCAAGCCCGGCAAGCAGGCCGAGCAACGTGCTCTTGCCGCTGCCCGACGAGCCCATGATGGCGACGAACTGACCCTGCGGTACCAGCAGGTCGATGCCGCGGAGAATCTGAACCTCGGTTCCGCCTGTGCGGAGAGACTTTTTGACGCCCCGTGCTTCAATCATGCAACGCCTCTACCCACTGATGTTACCGGTTTGACGCCCGGGCACCGACCGGGGACTCTCCTGGCGCCAGCCCGACGTCGATAGCGTGAAGCAGGCAGCCTGCCAACGGCGGGCGCGGTAAACTGGAAAGATGCTCCGATCGCTGGCGTGTATGCTCCTTCTCCTTGCTGCCGGTGCACCCGGCGCGCTGACGCAAGCACCCAAACGGCAGACCCTAGTCTGTTTTGGCGACAGCCTTACCGCCGGCTATGGTGCGCCCTCAGGACAAAGCTATCCTGACTATCTCGAGTCCTACCTGATTGAGCAGGGCCTGCGGCCCAGGGTCGTTAATGCCGGCGTAAGCGGCGACACGACCAAGGATGGCTTAAGCCGGCTGCCCTCTGTGCTGGCGTTGCGGCCGGATGTGGTCGTGCTGGAACTGGGTGCCAATGATGGTCTCCGGGGTACGCCGCCGTCTGTCATCACGACCAACCTGTCAACCATCATCGAGGCGTTGCAGAAGGTGCATGCCCGGGTAGTGCTTGCCGGCATGTACATGCCCCCGAACTACGGGCCGGACTACGTCAAGCCGTTCCAGGCGATCTATCCGGCGCTGGCGCATAAATACAGGCTTCCGCTGCTTCCCTTCATCCTCGCCGGCGTCTATAGCGTACCGGGGATGATGTCGGGAGATGGCGTACATCCCAACGGCCAGGGCTACCAGATCGTGGCACGCAGCGTGCTGCCGTTTGTCACGCCGCTGCTGCACAAGTGATCCCGCAGCAGCGCCGCTTTGCACACGCCTAGTCCTCTGCCAGGACGACGGTCGGCTGAAAGAGTGTCCCTGCAATCCGCCTGGCGATCGCAGCCAACCGCGCCTGGTCGGCGAAGACCTTGACGTGCTCCGCGCGCGAGTACTCCGGCAGGTTGATCTGCGCACCGTTGCGTAGTCGGAGCAGTGTCGCCGTGTCGGCTGTGACAGCAGGTAAGTCGGGCAGCAGCGTCCTGGGGTGAGGCAGATGGGCACCAAGCATGCCGTTCGCCGCCGCCTGCGTGAGTGCATCCAGCGTCAACGCATCGTTGACAGAGAACCGGCCCGCGGCCGTGCGACGCAGGCTTGCGAGGTGCGCGCCGCAACCAAGCGCCACCCCAAGGTCATGGGCTACTGAGCGCACGTAACCTCCTGCGACGATCTGCATGGTGAACGCAACGCAATCTCCATCCACACCGTCAATCGTGAACTGCTCGATGATCACGCGGGCTGCCGTGAGCCGGGGCGACTGGCCCGCGCGAGCCAGCGCGTACGCAGCTTTGCCGTCAATTTTCTTGGCCGAGTAGGGTGGCGGCATCTGTGCAAGCTCGCCACGAAAGTGGGTGGCAGCGGCTTCAATCTCAGCGCACGTCAGGTGAGGAAACATCTCTGGCGTTGTCGGTGTGCCTTCCGCATCGTAGGTGTCGGTTGCAAAGCCGAAGCGGATGGTCCCGGTGTAATGCTTGTCAAGCGAGCCGAAGAAGCGGGCCAGGCGTGTGTAGCTGCCCAGGACCAGCGGGAGCAGCCCTGTCGCCATGGGATCGAGTGTGCCGAGATGGCCAATGGATTTTTCGCCGACGATGCGACGCACGCGCGCGACTACGTCATGGGAGGTCATGCCGCCCGGCTTGTCGACCAGAAGCAGACCGTTCATGCCTTGATTGTAGCGGCTCTAAGCGGAGCGGCCCTGTTCGCGCACGAGCGCGAGAAACTCGCCACGGGTGGGCTGATTTTTAAAGACACCAAGCATGGCTGAGGTCACGGTGGAGGAGTTCTGCTTTTCTACGCCGCGCATCATCATGCACAGGTGCCGTGCCTCGATGACAACGCCCACTCCTTGCGGCGCGATGGTCTGCTCGATGGCTTGCGCGATCTGCTGCGTCATGCGCTCCTGCACCTGCAACCGGCGCGCGAACGCATCGACCAGGCGCGGCAGCTTGCTGAGACCAACGACCTTGCCCTGCGGAATATAGGCGATGTGCACACGGCCAAAGAAAGGCAGCATATGGTGCTCGCAGAGCGAGTACATTTCAATGTCCTTGACGATGACCATCTCGTCGTAGGTGACATCGAACAGCGCGCTCTCGAGTATCTCGGCGGGCTGCTGCTGGCAACCGGCGGTGAGAAACTCGATGGCTCTTGCGGCGCGCTCAGGCGTCCTGGCCAGGCCATCGCGCGTCGGATCCCCGTCATAGCGGTGTAGCAGTTCGCTATACAGATCTTCTGTAGTTACATGTTGCAGTAGCCGCTGTGTGTGACTCACGCGAGGACCCCCTTGCCTGGCGCCTGAAGGCGCTCGCGTATGCAGCCGAGCTGTTGCGCCTCGACCGACAGCGCGCCGCCAGCGTACACAAACGCGTTGTTGCTGGTCTCCTCGATGCGCACTTCTTCAAGCGCTTCGCCAAGCGGGCCCTTGAGGCGCTGGTGGACCGCCATGCAGAAGTTCTCGGTCGTCGGAATCAGGCGTGCGAAGTCCCCGTGCAGGTTGAGGTTGGTGTGGTCGTAGCAGGCGAGCACATGCGTCGTGACAGCGGCATCGAGCGCGACAAGGTCGCAAACCATGCCGGTGCGTACATCCAGCTGGCCAGATACAGTCACCTGCACCTGGTAGTTATGTCCGTGTCCATGTGGGTTCGCGCACTTGCCGAAAAGCTCGCTGTTCTCGGCGTCTGAGAGGTCTGCGCGAAACAAGCGATGCGCTGCGCTCAACTCATAGCGCCTGGAGAAGTATGCTTTCATTGTTCACCATAGTAGTCGGCGAACAGGTCTGCCCGCTCATACACGCGCACCCGGAAGAGGGTACTCATCCCTGTCTTCCCCTCAAGCCGCTTCCAGATCGCGACGGCAATGTTCTCCGTTGTGGGCAGGGCGTGCGCAAACTCGGGAACCTCGAGGTTGAGGTGGCGGTGATCGTAGACCGAAATCACCTCGCGCTCAAGCACCAGCTTGAGCTCTTTCAGATCGACGACGAAACCAGTGGTCGGATCCGCCTCGCCCGCAACGGTCACCTCGAGCGTGTAATTGTGCCCATGGCCGTCACGATTTGCGCAGCGGCCAAACGCGAGCACATTCTCCTCTTCGGTCCAGGCACTGACCCAGTAGTAGTGGGCGGAGGAGAACTCGGCTCTTCGCGTCAGCAGCATCATGCTCATCGCCTCCCCGCTCGCTTAACGTCCCTTGGCATCGGTGGCATAGCTGCGCCCCTTCCACGCCGCGCGGTGGGCGACGGTATGCGCATACCAGCTATGCACCAGCAGCGCCGAAAAAACAGGCAGACCCAGAATAGCGAGAGCAAGGTTGGTGGCAGCAAAGTTGGATCGCGCTGCCCTGCGCCATATCCGCCATAGCGTGCGCAGCCAGATGAGCCCGAGCGCCGCGCGCGCGATGGTTTGGAGAGGCCCAACCGGCTGCCAGTAGCCCAGCGCAATCAGCGGCAGAGCAATCACCAGCACGATATCAAGCAAACGCCACAAGGCAAGCGGCAGCGCGTTGTGGATCAGCAGCGCAAGGTTCTTTACCCAGCCTTGCCACAGGTCGCCTGCGGTCGCGTACATGCGGGCCGAGACCATCTCCGGCGCATAGCGAAAGCGCAGGCCCAGCTCCGTTCGCTTGACCAGGTAAGCGAGGTCAACATCCTCAACCAGCGAAGCAGAGACCGCGGCGTGTCCGCCTACCTGGCGATAGACGTCGCGGCGCACCAGCAGAAACTGCCCGTTGGCAACGGCGATCCGGTGCGCCGGATCGTTGACGAGCTTGGGCGGATACGCGGTTGCAAGCTCACTGAAGACGAGCGGCATCACCATGCGTGCCAGCAGGCCTGAGACTTGCTGCAGTGGCGACCAGGAGAGCATGCCTACCTGGTAGCGCTGCGCTTCGACCAGCGAGCGGGAGAGCGAGCCTGCAGCATGCACGGTATCTGCATCGGTAAACAGCAGCCACTGCCCGCGGGCCTGCTGCGCGGCCGCCCAGCAGGCGTTTGCCTTGCCTGTCCACCCGGCCGGGACAGGCGGGGCCGCCATCACATGCGCGCCGGCGGTTGCCCGCGCAATCTCACCAGTGCGGTCAGTGGATGCATCGTCTACTACCAGCAGCTCCCAGTGCCGACCCAGCACCCAGCCCTCCTCAGACTGCGCGACAAGCGAGGCCAGGCAGGCGCCAAGCGAGCGCTCCTCATCGCGCGCGGGCACGATGACTGTGAGTTCGCACGGAGTTGGCGAGAAACGAGTCTCGTCCCGCTCGGGAAGCACTTCTGAAAGCTGCTCCGGGGCCAGGTTTGGGAACAGGTGGGGCTCGATGGTCACTGCTCGTATTATAAGTACGTGCCTTCTCGTTCCCTGGTCTCACTCGCAGCAGGGGTGTGCGCGGTCATCGGCTTGTGTGCGACCGGTTGTGACCGTGGCGCGCACCCGGTGCAGGTCGGCCGCGCCGCCCCTGCGATCCACATGCAGGATGGCGCGCGTGCCGTCTCGCTTGATCAATATCGCGGCAGGGTCGTCGTGCTCAATTTCTGGGCGTCCTGGTGCCCGCCATGCCTTGAGGAGTTTCCCTCGCTTGCCGCTTTGCAGCAGCAGATGCCCGGAGTTGTCGTGCTGGCGGTAAGCTTTGACACCGACCCATCTGCCTACCGCGAGTACCTGGTCGACAACCACATCGGCGTGCGCACCCTGCTTGACACCTCGCAGCAAAGCAACCGCGCCTTTGGTACCACCCGTCCGCCTGAGACGTTTGTGCTCGACCGGCAAGGGCTGGTTCGGCGCAAGTTTATCGGTCCGCAGGACTGGACCAGCCCGGAGATCGTCAGCTACCTCAAGCAGCTGTAGCGGCTCACGCCCGATACGCTATGATCGGAAGCATGACGCAGCTGGACGTTCTCTTCCGCTACAACGAACAGCCCGATGAGCGGGCGGTCTGCGCGCTTTCGACCCTGACTGAGGTCTATGGCATCCGCAGCGTGCGCGTCGATGAAGCCGCAAGAACGGTACGCGTGGAGTTCGACGCAACCCGGCTCAACAAGGTCATGGTGGGCCACCTCCTGCGCAGGGCCGGCATGAGCGTGACCGAAGAGGTTTCCCTGCTTCCACCACAGCCTCAACCGGCCCTGGCAGAAGCTGTCGCCAAGCCTGCCTAGACAGCGGATTCTCTTCGCCGCCCAAACGGCGCAGGCTTTACTTACAGCCGCCAGGTTGCTATCTTTAGAAAGTTCGCGGGGCGTTTCTGACCTGATTTGACCGGGTCCGCCAGCGAGATGTGCGCCCGTAGCTCAGCTGGATAGAGCGACTGGCTACGAACCAGTAGGCCGGAGGTTCGAATCCTTCCGGGCGCACCATTCCCCTCCTCAATGCGTTTGCAATCTTCATGCGCAAGATCAGTTTGCGTGCACGCCTTCGACCTCGACCGGCGTAGCGGTGGTTCGTGCTGGCAGGATACCCATCTGCTCGTAGACTGGACGCATGTCGACCCGGATCGCTTTTAACTGCGACCAGAACCACAGCCCGCCCAGGATGCAGACCGAGCCCGTCAGCATGACTGCGCGCGGTGCGCCGATGGCATGCGCAAGCGCGCCGGCGAGCAGGCTACCAAACGGCGCCATGCCGACAAAGGCCATGGTGTAGTAGCTCATCACGCGGCCCCGCTTGTCCTCGGGCACAAGCGTCTGGATGATGGTGTTGCTGGCGGTTAGCCCCTGCATCATGCCAAAGCCGACCACCACCATCAACGCCATTGACAGCCATACGCTGCGTGAGAGGCCAAAGCCGATCAGCCCCGCGCCAAAAAGCGCCGCGGCCATCGGCAGCAGGCTGGTGAGCCCGCGAACTGACTTGCGCAGCACCAGCTGGATGGCCGAGATGAGCGACCCGACGCCGGCCGCGCCCGAAAGAAAGCCCAGAGTGTGTGGGCCGCCGTGCAGCACATCGCCGGCAAAGACGGGCATCAGCACCATGTAGGGCATGCCCATCAGGCTCACGATCGCGAACAGAAGCAGGATAGTCCGGATGGGCCGGAAGTTAGCGACGTAGGTCCAGCCCTCTTTCATCTGCGCGATCATGGGCGCGGTGGCGCGCTGCAGCTTCGGCCTCGCAATCTGCATGGCAAGCAGCGATCCGATCACGGCGAAATAACTCACGCCATCGACCAGGAAACACCAGCCCTCGTTGCTGACCGCGATCAGGACGCCGGCAATCGACGGCCCCACCAGGCGTGCTGCGTTGACCATCGAGGAGTTGATGGCGATCGCGTTCTGCAGGTCGGCTCGGTCTTCGACCATCTGCACCATGAACGACTGGCGGACGGGCATGTCAAAGGCGTTGACCATACCACCCAGCACGCTCAGCCACACGACTTCGCGGATGGTGATATGGTGCGAGAGCGTGAGCGCAGCCAGCGCAACAGACTGGAGCATGGCTGCAACCTGGGTCCCGATCAAGACATGATGGCGATTGAGCCGGTCGACCAGGACTCCGGCAAAAGGCGCCAGGAGAAAGGTGGGTATCTGCCCGGCGAAGCTGATCGTGCCCAGCAGCAGTGCCGAGCCGGTAAGCCGGTACACCAGCCACGCGATCGCGATCCGGGTCATCCAGGTGCCAATCAGCGACACGGACTGGCCCGCGAAGAAGAGCCGGAAGTTGCGATTGCGCAGGGCACGCCAGGCGTAAGTGTAGTCGCGGGATGGGGTGGGGGCCTGGGTCATGCGCTGTTCTCAGGATAGATGCTGCTCGGCGCCCGCGCCTGGACGCGAAGCTTCTGTGTCCGCTGCTATTGGGTTGTCAGCGCTTTCAGGCTCGCACTGATAGTGGGAGAACTACGTGGCGCACGCTCCGCAGGATGAGGCGACAGGAAGCACTACAACGGCCGGCCGACCGGGCGGATGCGTAGAAACACGACGACACCTGCAGGCCCGGCGCCATCGTTCGGCTCGTACACAGGCTTGAGCGCCGCGGGAACGCCGTACAGCGTTGCCTGGACACCAAGCGCGGCCGAGAAGTGCGGCACCAGCGGCAGCTCGCGATCGTAGCCGAAGGTGTAGGCTTGCACCTTGCCCGCGGGCTGTTCGACAAAGCCTGCGGGTAGCGGGCGCTCGCCATGGATAAGCTCCGTGGTGCGGTCAGCGCTTTCGAGCCGCGCCCAGGCGTAGTTTTTAGCCGCGAACTCGGTCGTGCTTTCAAACAGGTAGCTGTTTGCCTTGACATTGTCGGGCAAGGAGCGCGTGCGGCCCCATACCGCCGTGCTCGCCCAGTTCCCTGCCTGGCCCAGGGCTGGCAGTGCCCGGTTGTACATCACGGAACCTGTCATCCGTTCCTCGTTCTCCGCCGGGGCAAGCGCCTCGGGGCTGGTCAGTCGCCCATAGGAGTACTGGCCGCTCCAGTTCTGCCCGGGCTGCAGGGTCACACGGGTCGACCAGCTGTCGACTGCGCCCTGCTGCACCTTCCAGCGATGCTCGTTTGGCTCTCGTCCATGGAAGCCGCTCGCCTCGAGGCGCACAGCGCCCTGGGTCACGCCCATGGTGACCACGTCAAAAGCAATGTGCGTTGAGTCCTGCTGGTGATGCCCGAGCGCAGCCACCGGGTTCTCTGCAGCCGAAGCACGGTGAGGGTACGCCGTGGGGCCAAGCGCAGGGTCGCCAACAGGCGCCACGTACACGCTTAGGAGCGTACGCTCGCCCAGTCGCCTGTCGTAAAGCGCCGCCGCCTCCATCAGAAAGTTATGCGGATGCTGCCCGTCGGCTATCGGCCTGCCGTAGGCTGTCTCACCTTGCTGGAAGAGCAGGGGGTACTGCTCGCCCGTGATCGTCGCCGGCTCCAGCGAGACCATGGCCCGCAGCGTCAGCTGGCCTGGTCCCAGCCGGCGTTGCGCCATCGGCATCAGCCAGTTGGTTGAGAAGAGCTTGTCGCCGCCGCGCGGGCCGGTCTGCTGCTCCCCGGCAACAAAAGCATTGCCGTGGAACATCCACATCCAGCGCCCATGCATGCGCATCCACATCGGCGCGGGGGTCGAGCCAGGCTCGGCGCTGGTGCCGGAGGTGGCATGATGCTCGATGGCCTCGATAAAAGTTTGGGGTGCATGCATCGCGGGCATTGAGTCCATGGCCGGCATGGCACTGCTGCTTTGCTGTGCCGTGCATGCGACCGAGCCCAGGCCCAGCATGCCGCAGACCGCTATCGTCCGCTTCCGCCGGTGATCAGTGCGCCGCAATCGGCTCCGAAGCCTTCTCGCGCGGATTATTCTTCTTGAGCAGGAACGCGAGCGGAATCATGATCAGCGAAGCGCCGCAGAGAATCCAGAAGACGTCGACATAGGCCAGCGTGGTGGCCTGACTTTGCATCTGGTTCATCAGCTGACCTTGCGCAAGCAACGGAGCGTTGGCTGCGCCCGCATGTGTGGTAATCGCACCCTGAATCGCGTTCACATGCTCCTGAAAGTTGCGTCCTGAAGGCGTCATGTACTTCAGCAGCTGGTTGTGGTGGAACTGGCTGCGCTCGGTCACCTCGGCATTGGTCAGCGCAATAAGAATGCTGCCGCCGATGTTTCGCACAAAGTTAATCAAGCCTGATATCTGGTTTGACTTCTCGCGTGGAAGCCCGAAGTAAGCAGCCGTGGTTACCGAGATGAAGATGAACGGGATCGAGAAGATCTGCAGCACCCGCATCCACGAAGACGTGCCAAAGCTGAGGCCGAGGTTCAGGTGAGTCGCGCTATACCAGTAGGCGACCGCAAAGCCGACAAAGCCGAAGGCGATCATGTTCCGCGCCGGGAACCTGGTGAGCGCCTGACCGGCGAAGGGCATGACCACGATCAACGCCAGGCCACCACCTGAGAGCGAGAGGCCTGCGATCGTCGCAGTGTAGCCAATCTGCGACTGCAGAAACTGCGGCTGCAGCACGGTCGTCGCGTTGAGCAGGCCACCCGTCAGCAACATCAGAAAGCAACAGACAGCGAAGTTGCGCGACTTTAGCAGGCGGAACTCGATCAAGGGCGACTTGGCTCCCCACCACTCCCACACAAACAGGCCGATCAGTGAGACGGCAAATGCAATCCCGAAGCCCTGGATGAAGTGCGAACCGAACCAATCCTTCTCTTCACCCTTGTCGAGCATCACCTGCATGGTGCCCATGGAGAGCGTCAGCAGCGCAACACCGATGTAGTCGATCTTGAAGAAGTTCTTCAGATCGTTCGGCTGCCAGGGTGGATCTTCGACCAGCCGCGAGGTCAGGAACAGGGCGAGCAGGCCAACAGGAATGTTGATGTAGAAAATCCATCGCCAGCTATAGCTGTCGGTCAGCCAGCCGCCGATCGTCGGCCCGATGGAAGGCGCAAGGACCGCGACCAGCCCATACAGGGCGAATGCCAGGCTGCGCTTTGCCGGCTCAAAGGAGTCGGCCATGATTGCCTGCGCCATGGGTTGCAGACCGCCACCACCCGCACCCTGCACCACGCGGAAGAGCAGCAGCAGAGGCAGCGATGGCGCCAGACCACACAGAAAGGAGCTGATCGTGAAGACCACGATGCAGCTCATAAAGAAGCGCTTGCGCCCCAACACGCTCGCTGCCCAGCCGCCCATCGGGAGCACGATTGCATTCGCAACCAGGTAGGAGGTCAGCACCCAGGTGCTCTCATCGCCGCTCGCACCAAGCGATCCCGCGATGTACGGCAGCGCCACGTTGGCAATCGAGGTGTCGAGGACCTCCATGAATGCGGCGAGGGCAACCGTGGCTGCAATGAGCCAGGGGTTGGTCTTCGGCTTCCACGTGTTTTGCGCGGCTGCGCTAGCGCCTGCTGCCATTGCCCGAGTGTGTCCCTTCACAGGTGGATGGGCCGGCGCTGCGATCAAGCCGAGGATCGGGCTCGGTTCGCTGCGCCAGACTCATAAAAGATGCAGGGCAGCAGCCGAGAAGCGCAAAAACTTTGCGCCTCCTGCAAAGGGTAGATCGCGCAGAACTAGGCCGTGGTCGTGCCCCTGGACTCAAGCCGCCCGCTCAGGTGCTCGCCCAGGAAGGCCAGCGTACGTCCAAGGGCCAGCTTGGCTGAGGGCTCATCGTAGCTGCCGCGTGCGCTGCAATTGAAACCGTGTCCGGCCGTGGCATAGGTGTACACCGGGATCTGCGGGTAGGCGGCCTTGATCTTCTCGATGTCCGACGGGGGGATGTGGTCGTCTTTCTCGCCGAAGTGCAGCATGATTGGCGCCTCCGGCGCCTGGTCGAGAAACTTGGCGATAAAGCCGCCGTAGTAGCCCACTGCCGCATCGATCGGCATGTGCGCAGCGGCCAGCCAGGCCACAGAACCGCCCAGGCAGTAGCCCACCACGCCCACCTTGGTCTTGTACTCGTCGCGCGCGTACACAACGGCCGCGCGCACGTCGGCCGCAGTCCACTCCATGTTGAGCTTGGGGATAAAGCTCATCGCCTTCTCCATGTCCTGCCCGTCGTAGCCGAGTTCCACGCCCCGTTCGTAGCGGTCAAAGAGCGCGGGCGCAATGGCCAGGTAACCCTCCGAGGCAAAATGGTCGGCAACAGAGCGAATATGTGCATTGACGCCAAAGATCTCCTGCACCACGACCAGCGCAGCCTTCGGCTCGCCGCTCGGTGTAGCCACATACGCGTCAAAGGTGTGGCCATCGGTGGCACTTAACTTTACAGA
>CAZZYO010000048.1:0-26667 GCA_964658255.1 Candidatus Babeliales bacterium | reverse complement strand
CACCTTGCTGGTGCGTCGCGCCAATCCGCCACAGCAAGGCGAGTGGTCCCTGCCCGGGGGCGCGGTGGAGTTGGGAGAAACCCTGCAGGCGGCGATTACACGCGAGGTGCTTGAAGAGACAGGGCTGCTGGTCGAGCCAGTCAGGGTTGTCGAGGTGCTCGACCGCATCTTGCGTGATCCCACGGGGCGCGTCGAGTACCACTACGTGCTGGTGGATTTCCTCTGCAAGGCAACAGCAGGCGAGCTTTGCTGCGCCAGTGATGCGCTCGAAGTCGTGTGGGTGTCGGAGGCGGAAATGAAACGTGGCGCTGAGAGCTACAGGCTCGGGTCCATCACCCTCGAGGTGATCCGCAAAGCACTCTCATCCTGAAAATAACCACCACAAAAGAACCGCGCCAGCGCTGACAACTAGGCAGCGGCAACCTTGGCCTTCAGCGCCGTCTGCTCAGCCACCGACCTGGCGTGCAGGCGCAACCCGGCAAATGCGACCCGGCACAGGAAGTGCGCCAGGAGAACACCAAAGGCAAGTGCGGCCAGTGAAGCACAAATCAACATCAACATCCCGATGGTGTCCTGCATGTGCCTGTGTCTCCCCGAAACTCGACCGTGGTTGCTACGATGCCATTCTTGCAGACTCCTGGTTGCATTTGCCCTGCATTCTATTGGCAACTAAGATACCTAAAGTACTCACGTCTTCCGAAAGCGTCATTTTGGAACGGTCGTACTTGGCTCGCCGGCAAGCTTGGCGGACCAGCCCTTCCCGATACGCATGCCCATCACCCACATCACAGTTCGCGGCGCACGGCAGCACAATCTGCGCGACATCAGCGTCAGCATTCCGCGCAACACGCTCACGGTAGTGACTGGACTCTCCGGCTCAGGCAAGAGCTCGCTCGCCTTTGACACGATCTACGCCGAAGGCCAGCGCCGCTATGTCGAGACGCTTTCGGCCTACGCGCGGCAGTTTCTGGATCAGCTTGAGCGGCCTGACGTCGACTCGATAGAGGGACTATCGCCTGCGATCTCGATCGAGCAGAAAACTACCAATCGCAGCCCGCGCTCGACAGTGGGCACCATCACCGAGATCTACGATTACCTGCGCCTGCTTTACGCGTCGGTAGGCACGCCGCACTGCCCCAACTGTGGCATGGCCATCTCTCGCCAGACGCTGGAGCAGATTGCCGACCGCGTGCTCGCGCTTGCGCCGGGCGAACGAGTCACGATCTTTGCGCCGGTCGTGCGCGGGCGTAAGGGCGAGTTCAAGGAGCTTCTCGACGAGCTTGACCAGCAGGGCTTCCGCGCCCGCATCGACGGCACCATGTACGACCTGGCCGAGCCGGTCGCACTCGAGCGGCGCAAAAACCATACCATTGAAGCGGTCATCGACCGGCTGGTGCTCAAACCAGGCATGGACCGCAAGCGCCTCGAAGCATCGGTCGCAAAGGCGCTCCAGATGGCCAATGGGCTGGTGCTTGTGCAGGTCCAGGCAGCCGGAGCCGAGGGCAGTGCACGGGAGCAGCTCTACTCCTCGTCCATGGCATGCCCGGACTGCGGGCTCGATGTGCCAAAGCTCGAGCCCCGATCGTTCTCGTTTAACTCGACCTACGGTGCCTGCCCGTCATGTAACGGTCTCGGTAGCATTTATGATTTTGACCCGGCGAAGGTCGTGGTCGATTGGTCCAAGCCGCTGCTCGACGGCGGGCTTGGCCCGGGCTCAGCCTCGCAATACCTGCTCAAGCTGCTGCACCTTGCTGCGAGCCGCTACAAGATCGACCTGAACAAGCCTTTCGATCAGCTTGCGCAAAAGCAGCAAGACCTCCTGCTGTACGGACCAGAGAAGGGTGAGAGCCCGCGCACGGGCTTTCATGGCATCCTTGCCTGGCTGCGTGACTCGCTTGCGGAGTCGCGGTCTGACACCTACCGCGACTGGATGCTGAACTACATGTCGGCCTCAACCTGCAAGGTCTGCCAGGGTCGCCGGCTTCGACCAGAGTCGCTTGCGGTCAAAGTTGGAGACTTGTCGATTGCGGAGTTTACCGCGATGCCACTGGCCCGCTCGCTTGCCGCCGCACAGGAGCTGGCCTTCTCCGAGCGCGATGCGCTCATTGCCGAGCGCCTGCGCCGCGAGGTGGTTGAGCGTCTGCAGTTCCTCAACACGGTTGGACTCAGCTACCTCTCGCTCGATCGCAACGCAGCTACGCTTTCAGGCGGCGAAGGCCAGCGCATCCGGCTCGCCACGCAAATTGGCTCTCGCCTGCGCGGCGTGCTGTACGTGCTTGACGAGCCGTCGATCGGCCTGCATCAGCGGGATAACATGCGCTTGATCACTGCGCTCGAAGCGCTGCGTGATCTTGGCAACACGGTGCTTGTTGTCGAGCATGATGAAGACACAATTCGCCACGCAGACTACGTGCTCGACCTCGGCCCGGGCGCCGGCAAGCTGGGCGGCCACGTCGTCGCGCAGGGTTCGCCGGCTGACATCATGGCCGAGCCCACCTCGCTCACAGGGCGTTATCTCTCGGGTGCCACTGAGGTGATGCACCGCGAGGCGCCGCGCCCGCTTACTGGCAAGTACATCATGGTCGAAGGTGCGCACTCGCACAACCTGCAGCAGGTCACGGCGAAGTTCCCGTTAGGCGTGATGACCGTGATCACCGGCGTCTCGGGCTCGGGCAAATCCACTCTGGTCAATGACATTCTCTATCGCGCGCTGGCAAAGGAGCTGTACGGCTCGCGGGAAGAACCAGGCAAGCACACCCGCATTTCGGGCTTTGAACAAATCGACAAGGCTGTGCGCATTGACCAGTCGCCGATTGGCCGCACCCCGCGCTCCAACCCCGCCACCTACACCGGCGTCTTCACCGCGATCCGCGACCTGTTTGCGATGCTGCCCGAGTCGCGCGAGCGCGGCTACAAGGCCGGGCGCTTCAGCTTCAACGTCTCCGGCGGCCGCTGCGAGGCCTGCCAGGGCGACGGGCAAAAGCGCGTCGAAATGAACTTCCTCCCAGACGTGTACGTACTCTGCGATATATGTAACGGTCGCCGTTACAACCAGGAAACGCTCGGCGTGCGCTTCAACGGCTATTCCATTGCCGACGTGCTGGATCTATCCATTGCTGACGCACTGCCTGTGCTGCAGGACATCCCGCAAGTGCGGCAGAAGCTGCAGACGCTGGTCGACGTGGGGCTTGGCTACATTCATCTGGGCCAGGCGGCAACGACGCTCTCAGGCGGCGAGGCGCAGCGGATGAAGCTGGCGCGCGAACTCTCGAAACGCCAGACTGGCCGCACGCTCTACCTGCTCGACGAGCCAACCACCGGCCTGCACTTTGACGATGTACGCAAGCTGCTGGAGGTGCTGCACAAGCTGGCCGACCTGGGCAATACGGTCATCATCATTGAGCACAACCTCGACGTCATCCGTAACGCCGATTGGATCCTCGACCTGGGCCCGGAGGGTGGCGAAGGCGGAGGCCGCATCATTGCCGAGGGCACGCCCGGCCAGGTTGCCGCGGTGGCAGACTCCTACACGGGCGAGTTCCTGCGCCGCTACCAGCATGCCGCTGCCCCTGCCCCGGCCGCGACTGCAGCGGTTGCAGCACCGCCAGGCCCCGCGCGTAAGTCCGCGACAAAGAAGGCCAGCGCCTCGCCAACCCGGGCACGGCGCGCCAGGCCGGCCGTCGAGACCGTCCAGTGAGCCTTTCGCCGTACGAACCTCAGGACGAACGCGAGACGACAGCGGGGGCAGAAGAAAAGCCCTCTCCCTACCGCCTGGAAGAACTGCCATCGCTTGCACATGCCGTCCTGTTCTTCCTGATGATGGCGCCGCTGCTTTTTGGCGGCCAGTACCTTGCGCTGCTGTTCGCGCAGAAGCTCCACCTGTTCGGCCGTCTGCCCATGGCGGCCTACGTCGAGCTGGCCGGGAGCGATGCGCGCCTCGGCCTCCCGGCGCAGGCTCTTGCTTACCTGCTGGCCGGGGGCTGCGGCGCGTGGCTGTTTGCGCGCCTATGGCGTCGCCCGTTTCTCACCGGTCTGCACCTCCGTTCGCGCGAAGCCCAGACTCGCGCAGGATGGCTGATCGGCCTGGGCCTGGCAGGCGGCGTCGCGACAAGCCTTCTCGGCAACCTGCTTCCTATGCCCAGGGACCCACCCATCCTGACCGACATGATGCATTCACCGGGGGGCGCCTGGATGATGCTGCTCTTCGGCATCACCTTTGCCCCGGCGCTTGAGGAGACTGCGTTTCGCGGCTTCCTGCTGCCAGGCTTTGTGCACGCCTTTGACTGGCTGGTGCGCCGGGGCGACATCACGCCACATAGCCGCCGCTACATCGGCCTGCCCATGTCGGTGCTGCTCACCAGCGTGCCGTTTGCGCTGATGCACGCGCCGCAGGTTTCGCATGCCTGGGGGCCGCTGCTGCTCATCGGCTGCATTAGCGTCTTGCTCTGCATTGTGCGCCTGCGGCTCGATTCGCTGGCAGCCAGCATGCTGGTGCATGCGACCTACAACTTCACATTGTTTGCAGGGATTCTCGCGCAGACCGGCGGCTTCCGCCATCTCGACCGCCTTGCCGGCTGATCAGAACCTCGCTCGTTACAATGGGGTGAGCCTATGACGACCCACGATCCGCGCGCTGCCCTTCTCGAACTCCTCGCCCGCATCTCCTTCAAGCTGGGCAGCTTCAAGCTTTCCTCCGGCGGCACAAGCGACTATTACATTGACTGCCGCACGACCACCCTCCACGCCGAAGGCGCGCGGCTGACAGGTCTTGCCTTACTCCACTTGCTAACGCAGCATACGCTGCATCCAGCGGCCGTGGGTGGGCTTACCATGGGTGCCGATCCTGTCGTATCCGCCCTGTCTATTGCGAGCGCCCTGCGCTTTCAAAGGGACCATGCGGAGCCGCTCATCCACGGCTTCCTGGTACGCAAAGCCGAGAAGGCGCACGGGACGGGACGGCGTATTGAAGGCTTCTTCGAGAAGGGCGCGCCGGTGGTGATCGTGGACGACGTATGCACAACGGGCGCTTCAACGATCCAGGCCATTGAGGCTGCCGACACCGCTGGAATGCGCGTGATCGCTGCCGTGTGCCTGGTGGAGCGGGCCGAAGCCAAGGGGCGCCCGGCGGTCGAAGCAGCCATGCACGCTGCCACACCGGGCGCTCCATTCCTGAGCCTGTTCACCGCGGACGATGTGCGCACCAGCCACATCGCCCACCTGCCGCTGTAGCTTCGCCTTACGGCTGCGAAGGAGTCGCGACGCCACCCGACGCCGGCTGCGAGACGCCGCTGGTTTGCTGGGAGCCTGGCGTCTGCACGGGCGCACCCGTCTGGTTCGACAGCAGCTGCACTTCGACACGGCGATTCTTCGCCCGGCCGCTGGCGCTGCTGTTTGAGGCGACTGCCTGATCCTTGCCCAGACCGATCAGGTAGAAGCGGTGTGGCGGCACGTTGTATTTGGACGCCAGGTACTGCACCACGGCCTGTGCGCGCTTCTCGCTCAGCTCGTAATTGTACTCGGCACTGCCCACCGAGTCCGTACCACCCGTCAGCTGCAGGATGTAGCTTTTCTGCCCGCTGAGCTGCCCCGCCATGCCGTCCAAGGCGGCCTTGGCCCTGGGCGTAAGCACGGCCTGGTTAAAGGCAAAGTTCACGTCGATATCGGCCAGCTTCTGGTAGCTGTCCAGGTTCGCTACCACGCTCGCAAGTGAGCCAGCGCGGTTGACCGCCTCCTGCGCCAACTGTTGGGCCTGCATCGCAGATTGGTTTGCACCTGTGGCGGACTGCTGCGCCTGGGTGGCGCTGGTCTGCGCCTGTCCAATGCCGGACTGGGTACGCTTATCCAGATCCTGCAGCGAACGGTTGTTGGCTGCTGTCTGGTCGTCCAGCTCATTGGTCTTCTGGATCACCGGCGCAGTCTGGTTGCGAACGTACTTCTTGGTGCTGCAGCCGGTCACCAGCGTGCCGGCCAACACACAGAACGCGACCAGCACCAGCGATAACGATCGAGATACAACGGGGAGAAACTGCTTGCTTGCTTGCATCGGTTGAACTTCTTTCTGTCGCTCTGCTCGCGCGCCTAACACACGCAAGCAGAAGATCCTTTTTGATTGTGCGACATGCATCGCGACCTTGGCCTTATTCGGGTGCACGTCACACGCCACTCGCTACATGCGGGGCAACATGTTGATCAGATGCTACTTGCAGATGCGGGGCACGACAACCCAGTGTTCGATTCAGGCACATTCTGGGCGTACTTCTTACCTGGCGCGTCTGTTTCCGGCTGCTTGCAAACGGTAAACTAGCAGCAGGACATCTCTCCCTCTCATCATGGACCTGCAGGAGAAAATTCGTACGTTGCCGACCGGACCCGGTGTCTACCTGTACAAGGACGCCGAAGGTACGGTCATCTACGTGGGCAAGGCGAAAAACCTGCGCTCACGCGTCCGCTCGTACCTTCTGGAGGCCTCGCAGGCGCACGCCAAGACCGGCTCGCTGATGCGCGAGGCGGTCGACGTCGATTACATCCTGGTCGCGAATGAGCACGAGGCACTTGCGCTTGAGAACAACCTGATCAAGCAGCGCAAGCCGCGCTTCAACATTCTGCTGCGCGATGACAAGACCTACCCGTACGTCAAGCTTTCGCTCGCCGACCGACACCCTAAGGTGTTTGTCACACGGCGCCTGCGCAAGGATGGCGGCGCCTACTACGGGCCGTATTTTCCTGGAAATCTGGCCTACCGGATCGCCGAGCTGATCCGCCGCAGCTTTCTGCTGCCCAGCTGCAAGGTCGACCTGAACCGCTATCATCCCCGCCCCTGCCTGCAGTACTACATCAAGCGCTGCCTGGGCCCGTGCGTCGAGGGCCTGACCACGCCGGAGGCTTACGGCGAGGCAGTCAAGGACGCGCAGATGTTCCTGGAAGGCCGTGGCGCAGAGCTGGGCAAGCTACTGGAGCGGCGTATGCACGAGGCAGCCGAGCAGGAGCTCTACGAGCTGGCGGGGCGCTATCGTGACCAGCTCATCACGGTTGACCAACTGCAGGAGAAGCAGCGCATTGCCTCGGCTGATGATGATGACGCAGACGTGTTTGGCTATCACTATGAAAAGTCCATGCTCGCGGTGAACCTGTTCCACATTCGCGGTGGCAAGATCGTCGATCGCCGCGAGTTCTTCTGGGAAGACATCCCGCAATTGGAGATGGGTACGGACGACAGCACGGAGCCCGCTGGCCCGGCTGAGCAAACACTGGCGCCCACGCCGCACGAGTTTGAAGCATCAGCATTCTTCTCAGCCCTGCTCAAGCAGCTTTATCTGGACCAGCACTATGTTCCCAGATCGATCTACGTGCCGGTCGACTTCGCTGACAGGCCTACACTTGCCGCACTGCTCAGCAAGCGCGGACGCCCGGTCGAATTAGCGGTCCCGCAGCGCGGAGAGAAGCGCTCACTGCTCGACCTCGCCAGCACGAACGCGAAGCAGAGTTATGACCAGCGTTTCCGCGTGTTGAAGCCGAGCGAAAAAGCCATCGCCGAGTCGCTGCAGGATACGCTCATGCTGCCCGAGTTGCCCACGCGCATCGAGTGCTTCGATATCTCGCATATTCAAGGCGCCGAGACCGTGGCCAGCATGGTGGTGTGGGAAGACGGCGGCATGAAAAAGTCTGACTACCGCAAGTTCCAGATCAAGACCGTGACCGGGGTCGACGATTTCGCCTCGATGCGCGAGGTAGTCACCCGCCGCTACAAACGGCTGGCTGAAGAGAACAAGCCCATGCCGAGCCTCATCCTGATCGACGGCGGTCTGGGTCAGCTGCATGCAGCCGCAGCAGCGCTTGAAGAGCTTGGCCTGTCCTCGCAGCCGCTTGCCTCCATCGCCAAGCGGGAGGAGTTGATCTATGTCTCGGGTGGTCTGCACGGTGAGCCGGAGGAGCCTATCGTGCTCGAGCGGCGTTCGCCGGTGCTCCACCTGGTGCAGCGCGTGCGCGATGAGAGCCATCGCTTCGCTATCACCTACCATCGCAAGCGGCGCGAGATGCGTGATCGCGACTCCGAGCTGTGCGAGATCGCCGGAGTCGGCACACAGACGCGGCTGCGTCTGGTCCAGCACTTTGGCAGTGTGCGCTCGATCGGTCAGGCGGATGTCGAAGCGCTAACCGCCGTGGTCCCGCGCAAGACCGCGGAGCGCATCTATGCGCACTTTCGGGGCGAGCTCCAGGTCGAGGTCCGCAGTAATCTCCAGGGCGAGCAAGTCGCGCCCCCTCCCTCGAATGCGGCCAGTCCTTTTGCGATTCTGCAGGACCACGAGCCAGCCCTTGTTCTGCCCGAACCCGAGCTGACCTGACTTCAGCCGCTCTCGACGAGCACGTTTCCGCTTGCTTCCTCCAGGGCATTCTGTACCCTAGCCGTGTGAGTTCGGCAACCATCCTGCCTGCGCTTGGCCGCTCCGAGACCCGCACGCCTTTCGGCGAAGCGCTGCGCCTGGCGCTACTCTTTGCCGCCATCAAGATTGCGGTCCAGGTCGTCGCCAACATTGTCTCGCAGCACGTGGGCTACGGCATCTTTCGCGATGAGATGTACTACCTGATCTGCGGGCAGCGGCTGGCCTTCGGCTATGTCGATCAGCCGCCGCTGGTGGCACTGCAGGCGAGGCTCACGCAGACGCTCTTCGGCTTCGATCACATGTGGTCGCTGCGATTGTTTGCGGCGTTCGCGGGCGGCCTCAAAATACTGCTCACCGGGCTGCTTGCGCGCGCGCTTGGCGGCAGCCGCGCAGCACAGGCGCTCGCGATGTTTGCCGTGCTTACCGTGCCGGTCTACTTAGCGATTGATAGCTTTCTTTCAATGAACGCGTTCGAGCCGGTCTCCTGGATGGCGACGATGCTCGCGCTGATCGAACTGGCAAGCCTGCCACGCCACGTGCCTGGCCATGACGGGCGCAATTGGTGGCTGCTGCTGGGCATAAGCGCCGGCCTCGGGCTCGAAAACAAGCACACGCTGGTCTTCTACCTGGTCTGCCTGCTGCTTGGGCTGCTGGTCACGCGCGAGCGCCGCGTGCTCTGGTCGCGATGGTGCGCGGTCTCGATTGCGCTCATCGTACTGCTCGCATCACCCAACCTGCTCTGGCAAATCGCGCATCACTTTCCTACCTGGGAGTGGCTGCGGGCCGTGCAGCACAGCGACAAAGATATCAAGCTGCCGCCGCTTCAGATCCTCCTCGGTCAGCTCCTCATGCTCGGTCCGTTGCAGGGCTTGCTTTGGCTGGTCGGGATCGCCTGGCTGCTCGTCGCGCATGCATCCAGGTACTGGCGTTTCGCGGGCTGGGCGTACCTGTTCTTCCTGGGCGTGATGATGGCGCTGCACGCCAAGGATTACTACCTCGCGCCTGCCTATCCTGTCCTGTTCGCGGCAGGTGCCGTGGCGCTGGTGAGCTGGGCACAGGCGTATCGCGCCCGGCGAGCTGCGGTGTGGGGCTATGTTGGTCTGCTCGGCATCGGCACCATCCTTGCGCTGCCCTATGCGCTGCCGATTCTTTCGCCTGTGCGCTTTCTCGCCTACGAGCGCCGGGTCGGCTTCCACCCTGCGGACATGGAGAAGCATGATGCGACGCTGTTGCCGCAGTTTTATGCGGACCGGTTTGGCTGGACCGAGTTACTCGACAAGGTATCTGCCATTTATCGCGGATTGCCTGCGGAGCAGCAAGCCCGCACCGGCATCTTCGTGCAGAACTACGGTGAGGCGAGCGCGATTAATCTGTACGGACCGGGCCTGGGCCTGCCGGTTGCAATCAGCGGCCACCAGTCCTACTGGATGTGGGGGCCGCAGGGTTATTCGGGCGACAGCATGATCGTGGTGGCACAGGCGTCGCTGTCTGACCTGGCAGATTTCTACCAGGGCTGTACACTGATGGCCACGCGCACCGCACCACTGGCCATGCCGTGGGAGCGCGGACCAATTTATCTGTGCCACGGTGCCAGGTTTCCATTCACCAAATTTTGGGGCCAGCGAAAGCAGTATCGCTAGCGCGTGAACCGCCCGTAGCTCTCACCGTATTGCACACTGTAGCCGGGAGCCGCGACCTTGCCCACAGCACCGGGAACACCAGCGCGCACCTCGCACTCTGAACCATCCATGCACGCGCTCCCGCGTGTGCTTGGCGCGTGGCAGGCGACAGCAGTTGTCGTCGGGACGATTATCGGCAGCGGCATCTTTCTTGTCCCGCAGGAGATGATGCGTGCGGTCGGCAGCTCGGGGCTTGTGTACCTGGCCTGGGCAGTAGGCGGGCTGCTTTCTCTGTTCGGCGCGATGACCTATGCCGAGCTTGGCGCGATGATCCCGGATACAGGCGGCGAGTATGTGTACCTTCGCGGCGCCTACGGCGACTTTTCTGCGTTCCTCTACATGTGGACCTGGTTCGCGCTCGCCAAGCCTGCATCCATCGCCAGCGTGACCACGGGCATCGCACGCACGCTCGCGATCTTCCCGGCACTGAACTGGCTTGATGGTGTTGCGCTGCAAGCTCCATTGCTGATTCGCTGGTCACAGCTTTTTGCCATCGCCGCCACCTGGCTGATCACGGGACTCAACTATCTCGGCATGAAAAAGGCCGGCGAGTTCCAGCTCTTCTTTACGGTTCTTAAAGGTGTGCTGATTGTTACGATTGCCGGCTTCTGCTTTGCCGCGCCAACCGGCTCATGGACCCACCTTACCTCGAGCTTTGCGGGCGCGCAGGGAGGCTTTACCGGGTTCATGGTCGCGCTGATTGCGGCGCTCTGGGCCTACGACGGGTGGAACGACCTGACCATGGTGGCAGGCGAGGTCAAGCGCCCGGAGCGCAACCTGCCCATTGCCCTGATCGCCGGCCTATTTATCGTGGGTGCGCTCTATGTCGTCACCAACGTTGCCATTGAGTACGTGCTGCCGGCTGCGCAAATTGCGGCTTCGCCTCGCCCGGCCGTGGCCGCGCTTTCGATAGTGACCGGTCGACGCGGGGCAGCGCTGGTCTCGGCGGCAATGGCCTTCAGCATATTTGTCACACTGAACGGCACAATCATGTCCGGCGCACGCGTGCCCTACGCCGCCGCGCGCGACCGGCTCTTCTTCGCCCGCATGGCGGACGTGCATCCACGCTTCCAGAGCCCGTCTACCTCGCTCGTGGTGCAGGCGCTGCTCGCCACCGGCCTGCTGCTTGCTGTAGGCCGCTTTCAGCAGCTCTTTGAGCTGGCCATCTTTGCCGAGTGGCTCTTCTACATGGTGACCGCGACTACCGTCTTCATCTATCGCAGGCGAGAGCCACATCGTGCGCGCCCCTACCGCGTGTGGGGCTACCCCGTGCTCCCGGCGCTGTTCATTCTGGCAGCGGCGGTCCTGCTCGTCTACTCGTATGCCACTAACCTGCGCAACTCGCTGCTCGGCACCGCGATCATCCTGCTCGGCGGCCCGCTGTACCTCTACATCCGCCGACGCTACAGCTCGGCCGACGCGATAGGCTAGACACAGCAGCGATGGCAAAGAAGGCAAAGCTTGGACAAAACTTCCTCGCAGATGTGGCAGCGCAGCAGGCGATTGCCGCGGCGCTTGGCGACCTGGGCGCGCAGACAGTGGTTGAGATCGGCCCGGGCAAGGGCGCCATCACCGACCTGCTTGCGGCTCGCGCGCATCGCCTGGTCGCGATCGAGCTCGACAATACGCTCGCACCTGCACTGGCTACACGGTTCGTGCTCCTCAACGCGCAGGCAGGCTACACAAAGGTCGAAGTGCTGCATGCCGATGTGCTCCGCGTCGACATGACAGAGCTGGCTGCACGTGTCGCGCCCGAGCCGGCGGCAAAGCTAGGCGTCGTCGGCAACCTGCCCTACTACATTACGTCGGATATCCTGCTGCACCTGTTCAAGCATGCGCCAGTGCTGGGGCGCGCGGTGCTCATGGTGCAGCGCGAAGTCGCTGACAGGATCGTAGCCGAGCCCGGCACGCGCGACTACGGCATGCTCTCGGCAACCTGCCAGCTGTATGCGCGGGTGGAGCGGTTGTTGACGCTGCCGCCGTCAGCCTTCTCGCCACCGCCGCAGGTGCATTCAAGCGTGGTGCGACTTACCATGGCGCCGCGGTTTGGGGAGTTAGGCGTAGAACCGACGGCGTTTCTCAAGTATCTGCGCGTCTGCTTCGCGCAAAAGCGAAAGACGCTCGCGAATAACTTGCGGTCAGCAGGTTACGCGGCGGGGGCGGTGGAGCGCGCGCTGGAGGCAGCTGAGATTAAGCCGCAAGCGCGTGCGGAAACGCTAAGGATTGAGGAGCAGGTGCGGGTGTTTTTGGCTCTGGACAGCGCGCCAGCGTGAGGATCGTCTCGGGGTCCTCTGACAATTGCTCGCTTGCAGTCCTCGAAACGTTTGGGCACCCTCTATGCTTTAGCGATAGGTGCTCGCACTATGCGTGACATGCATGAGCCCGCTAAAAGGATGTTTATGCTTGAACCTGAGCTATGGCCTGACGAGCTGGACGCCCTTATCGCCGCGCCTCAGCACCATACCCTATTGTTTGAAAACGAAGCGGTCCGCGTACTTAAAATCAGCATTCCCGCAGGTCAGACCACGCCGCTGCACACCCATCGGTGGCCCGGCACGCTTTACCTGCTGAGTTGGAGCCACTGCGTCCGTCGCGATGCCGCCGACCTGGTGCTGATGGATAGCCGAGACTTCCCACAGCCCGTCGAGGGCTCCGCTTCCTGGGCGCCCAGCATGCCCGCCCACACCCTTGAAAATGTCGGTAGTACCGAGCTGCGACTCATTGGTATAGAGCTCAAGACCTACTAGAGCTTGTGCCAACGGCGCTGCGGTTTGCTGGATTGGATGTGGAGGCTGTGGGTTTCTCGGGTATTTGCCGGTGAGTCTCGCGCAGAACCGGAAGACGCTGGCGAATAGTCTTCGGGCTGCTGGGATAGGACCTGGACGGTCGAGCGGAAGATGGAGTTCGCTGGGGTTGCGCCGCATCCCTGTGCGGAAATGCTTTCGCTTCAGACGCAGGAGCTATGGTTTGCAGGCTTTCCGGGGGTGAGTAGGTAAAGCGCGTTGACCTCGGTCGAACCCACAGCGAAACGTGGGCACCCAAGCTGCACAGGAACGAGCGATCTTCCGCAAACTATGAGCTACAAGAGAGTCTGGGTCATTCTTAGTCTTCCGCAAGGATTGCCGATGTTTTGTCTGCCAGTTCCGAAGGATAGGTTTCAGACCACTACACCCTGGGTCCTTATATTAATTGCGCTGATTGATGCAATTCTGCTCGTGCCTGTGTTCGGCGCACAGAAGGTGCAGTTCTTTGCGCGCTACGCCTTTTTCCCGGAGCACCCGACGCCGCTGACCCTTGTAAGCGCAATCTTCCTGCACATCGGATTGTGGCATTACATCGGAAACATGTGGTTCCTGTGGATCTTTGGGAGGAAGGTGGAATGCGTGCTCGGACACTTCCGATTCGCTGTTTTGTACCTACTGAGCGGAATCGGTGGGCAGTTGCTCCACCTGCTCTTGAATCTTCACTCGCCGACTCCACTGGTTGGAGCATCGGGAGCAATCTCCGGCGTCACCGGGCTCTACTTCGTTTTGTTCCCTGCAGATCGTTTTCATTTGCATCTTTACTTTGGCTACTGGAGGCTTAAGACGTTCGATACAACAACGCGAGGCGCAGTGGGTGCATGGTTTGGCGAACAGACACTTTTGGGTTTGCTGACGCGACTGTCCGCGTTCACGAGTGTGGCGTTCTGGGCTCACATCGGTGGTTTCCTGGTAGGCGCAGCTAGCGGGTTAGTGTTCAACGCTTGCATTCCAAAGGAAGAAAGACCTAGGGTCCTTCTACTTGCAGTTCTAGAAAACGATGACAACAAGGAACAGCCGAGTGAGCTGACCACACTTAAGTTGAGTTGGTGCGGGCCTGCTGGAGGTGCGGGGCGTCGGATAAGAAGAACGCCCGCACGCAAGAGAGCAATGACTAATCGTAATTTTAGCTCGTCGTGTGAAACGTCCGGCGTACCTGCCTTTGTGGTCGCTTGACGAGTGGGAAAGAGCAAACGCAGATCCTTCGCTTTTGCTCAGGATGACAACCTAATCCGTCGGAACGGCGCACGAGCAAGAATGGGTGCGCAAGCGAGTTAGGCTCTAACTTACACGTTGAATTTGAAGAAGAGAATATCGCCGTCTTTAACGACATACTCCTTGCCTTCGGACCGCAGCAGCCCTTTCTCCTTCACAGCCTGCTCGGTACCCAGCGCAAACAAATCATCCGACGCGTAGCAGTCGGCCTTGATAAATCCCTTCTCGAAGTCGGAGTGGATCACCCCCGCCGCCCCAGGCGCCTTGGTGCCGCGGCGGATCGTCCAGGCGCGCACCTCCTGCACGCCAGCGGTGAAGTAGGTGATCAGGTCGAGCAGTCGGTAGGCAGAGTGAATGAGGCGGTTGAGGCCCGGCTCGGCGAGGCCCAGGTCAGCGAGAAACTCCTGGCGCTCGGCGGGGTCGAGCTGCGCGATCTCGCTTTCAAGCGCGCCGCAGATGCGGACGACTTGCGAGCCTTCTTCCGCGGCTCGCTGCTCGACTGAGGCAGTGTAGGCGTTGCCGGTGGTGATGCCAGACTCATCCACGTTGGCGACATAGAGCTGGGGCTTGGCGGTGATAAGAAAGAGCTCTCGGGCGATCAGCCTCTCCTCATCGGTGAGCTCAGCCGTGCGCGCCGGCTTGCCCGCCCCAAGCACCACTTGCAGCTTCTGCAGCATCGCAAGCTCGGCCTTCACCTTGCCGTCGGACGAACCCTTGGCCGCGCGCTCGGCTCGCGTCATCCGCTTCTCAACCGTGTCGAGATCCGCAAGCAGCAACTCGGTGTTGATAATCTCGATGTCGTGCAGCGGGTTGACCCCGCCTGCCACGTGGATAACCTCCGGATCGTCAAAGCATCGCACCACGTGCGCAATCGCGTCAGTCTGGCGGATATGGCCAAGGAACTGGTTGCCGAGGCCTTCCCCTTTCGACGCGCCTTCGACCAGTCCGGCAATGTCAATAAACTCCATAGTCGTGGGCACCAGGCTCTTTGGCTTGATCAGCGCGGCGATCTTCTGGAGGCGCTCATCGGGCACGGTGACGACGCCGGTGTTCGGATCAATGGTGCAAAAGGGGTAATTTGCAGCCTGCGCCTTGGCTGATGTCAACGCATTAAAGATGGTGCTCTTGCCGACATTCGGCAGTCCGACAATTCCGCAGTTCAGAGGCATTTGTTTCGAATCCTTCTCCACTATTGAAACATGCCGGGCACGGCGATGTACGTATCGGGCACCGCACTACGAAAGCACGAGAGCCTGCGCACCCTTCGCCTTCCGCGGAGAATGACGCGGTGCTGTGCGCAGGCTCGTGGCTTTGAAGCGATGGCTTTCTAGCGATGGCTGGAGAGAGCCGCTACTTACTTGGCGCTGCTGCGCTGCGGCAAGCCCCACCGATACACCACCTCGGCGTATCCGAACTGCGCCATGCGGTCAGCCGGGTAAATGGCTGCGATCGCTGACTTGCCCCAGGTATGCGCATAGTAGAAGTTCAGGGCAAGGTCGTGGTTGACCTGCCAGTCCGCACTCAGGTCAGCAAACGAGGCAAAGCTGCCGTGGTTGTTCGCGGTGCGACCGGTAAAGCCGAAAACCCTGCTATCAAACGCACCGCCACCCGAGTACCAGAGGTCGTGGCTCGAGGTGAGCGCCAGCCCGTGCAGATCGCTGCGGAGTTCAAGGTTCTTCGCCGGCTTGTCAATGACCTGCAGGAATTCGTCCGTCGAGTTCATCAGGTTAAAGAAAGGAAAGCGTGCATAAACGCGTGGCGTAGGGAGCACCTGGAAGAAGGTGTTGTGCTTGTTGTCGGTTGCGTTGGTGTCGCCCGTGCTGCGGAAGTAGCCCGCGCGCAGCCAGGGTGAGGACGCCACCTTGGTGAACTGGAAGCCGCCCTCGGTCGCAAACGCACCTGCACTGTGATCCTGCACACCCCAGCTGCCGTTCTGCCACACACCCCATCCGACCAGGTCAAGCTGGCCCACGCCGACCGGGATGACCGCGAGTGCGTCGCCGCCATAGGTGCCGACACGGATGTTTTTATGATCCTGCTGGCGCACGGCGAGCGCACGATTGTCTGTCTTCGCGATGAACGTGCGCCCGTCATGGTAGCCGATGCCAAAACCCCGCCATAGAAGGTGCTGGTTGAACTGGTAGTGGCTCACGGCGAGGTATTGCAGGTCGACGTTGAGCTCAGGATTCGCGTTCATGTTGTAGACGCCCTGGTCCGAGCGGGCAGCCATCGCCGTCATGTCCCAGGTGCCCGTGCCGTAGTGAGCATCGACGCCGTCAAAGCTCCGCTGCGCGTTTGAGAATCCGAAGTTCCCAACCAGGCGCTGCGCGACGCGGTTGGTTTGTAACCACAGCAGTGACTTATTGGCAGGCGTGGTCTCCTGTCCGTCAAAGAATTCGAAGCGCCCAAGGCGCAGCGTGCGGTCGGATCCGGTGAAGTGGCGGCGCAGGAAGGCCTGCTTCAGCGAGGCCGCAGCAGGGCTGTCATTGTTGCCGTTCGAGGCATAGTAGGTGCCGCCGAGCCCCAGCTGCCCCTGCGCACTCACCGGCGAGACGGCATGTGCAGGGAGAGCGATGATCGCCGGCTGTGAGAGCTCGAGCTGCCAGTCGAAGTGCTTGATCTTCTGCGCGATCGCGATGCGCAGGAGCGACTCCACGTACCCGTAGGTCCCTGTCTTGGGCGGAGCCGCGAACCACTGCCAGCCCTCGGCGCGGGTTCGGTCATACACGCTGATGCTGACCGGGAGCGTGCCCTGCGTCGTTGCTGCAGCAGACTGCGCAGAAGAAGAGGGCGGGACCATGCCTCCCGTTCCAATCCCCGGCGCAGCCTGGATTGCAGCTGCAGGCTGCACCGTTGTGGGGCTCGTAGCTGCAGGCGAAAGAGCCCAGGCGTGCGTCAAAGCAGGTGCCAGCAGCAGACCGGCAAACAAGGAAGAGGAACGGAAACGAATCACTGGCTCGGGATCTCCTTCGCGTGAAGCCTGGATGGTTGCGGGGTGGACGGATAGACGGGGAAAGTCTTTGTGACCGCTGGCAGCTTGCGCGCTCGAGGATTCAAGAAGCGTCGACCCTCCCCGGGATCGACCCGCACCTGCGTCTTGAAGGGCGCGCAGCGTTCCACCTTTGCTCTCGTTTGCGAATGCGGGCGGCATGGCAGCCTTCCGTTTTGGGGAGTGTAGCAGCGGCGGGACGGCCGCTACATCCATCGAAATGTGGAGTGACGGGTAGAGCAACTTAGGCTGATGGGCAGGTAGGCTGCACCAACAAGGTCAGCGTCCGGCTGGTGTCCGGGAAGCTTGCTCGATGAGGAGTTTGCGGCCTGTTCTAGGCGCATCAAGGCCACTCGTCAGCGCGAGGAAGCAGCCTGCGCCAGGGTCGCCGGTGAAGCCGGGCGCTGTCCGACTTTGTCGAGCGTGGCCACGCTGGTTGCGACTTCGATGCCGACCGGCGCGTGCGCCTGCACCAAGGAGCCGTCCCGCACACAGTTCCGCCCGGCGCGCTTGGCTGCATAGAGTGCCTGGTCAGCCGCGGCCAGGATAGCGGTGGTGGGCGCGTCAGGCTCCGCCTGCGCAACGCCGAAGCTGCAGGTAACCCAGATCGGCTGACCGTTGAACAGGATCGGGGTCGCGTCCATTGCAGACCGTAGCTGCTCAGCGCGCTCAAGCGAGGTCTGCAGCGAACAGTCCGGCAACAGGATCAAGAGCTCCTCGCCGCCGTAGCGCCCGACGGCCTCGCGTGTGCGCAAACCACGTCGCAGGCGCTGGCTGACCTCCTGGATGACGCAGTCTCCTGCCAGGTGCCCCCAGGTGTCGTTCAACGCTTTGAAGCAATCCGCGTCGACCATCACCACGCAGAAAGGGCGCGATGCTTGCCGGCAAAGCGCAAGCTCCGCCTCAAGGATCTCGAAGATAGCCCTGCGATTCCACAGGCCCGTCAGGCTATCCCTGCTGGCCTGCTCACGCAGCAACTCGCGCGCGGTCTCGGCGGCTGCAAGCGCAACCCGCAGCTCTGCGGTGCGCCTGGAGACGATCTCTTCCAGACTCTGCGCACGCCCCTTGAAAAAATGCACGCGCGCTACGTACAGGCTCCAGGTAGCTGCTGCGACTGCCAGCGCAATCAGGACGGGGAACCAATCTGTTTGATAGAAGCTTGTCACCATGGTGAAGTGAGCCACCGCCGGCGCCGTGCTCCATGCGCCATCGCCATTCGCAGCCTCGACCTCAAAGGTGTGGCTGCCCGGACGTACATGCCACAGGTTGACAGTTCGCCGGGTACCTGCACGAGCCCACTCTGCGCCATCAAGCCGGTACCGCACCTGCGTGGCCGCAGGCGCTAGAAAGCCTGGCACCGCAAAGCTGATCTCGAGATTGCCAAATCCGTCACTCCGCAAGGCCTCACTCAGCTGCGCATGGTTGGCGTGGGGGCCATTGAAAGCGACGCTGCTGATGGTGACCACGGGAGGAGCGGGGTTTTCCAGGATGTGCGCCGGATCGATCATCGACAGACCGCCGGCAGTGGCAAACCAAAGCCGGCCGTCTGCACTCTTCCAGGCCGCAGGGCGCGCGGTGAAGCTGGTCTGCACAGAACGCAAGCCATCAGCGTACCCATAGGCTTCGCTGTGCACTTCAGCCACGCGCCCGGCTGCATAGTCGTTCAGCTCCTGCTTGGCGATGCGCCAGATACCACGGGATCCGCCCATCCACAGGAAGCCGCGATTGTCCTCGAGAATGGCGCCGATCGCGTCATCGAAGAGGCCCTGCCGCGAGGTATAGCAGGTGACCTTGCCATCCTTGACGCGCACCAGTCCTGCCAGCTCCGTGCCCGCCCAGGTGACACCGTCGGCATCGACGAAGACAGACGTGAGCGCCAGGCTTGCCAGGCCGCTCTTCCTGTCATAGACCCGCGTTACACCGTCTTTCCATTCGATCAGGCCTGTCTGGTAAGAGCCGATCCACAGCGAGCCATCGGGCGCCGCAGCGAGCGAGACCGGGCGCCCTGGAATTGCAGCCTGCGTAAGCTTCCCATCCTGCCAGACGCGCAGGCCGTACTGGGCGTCCGCCGCTACCCACACCCGGTTCTGGCGGTCCTCGACCATGGCTGGTATGCCCGGCTCCAGGCTGGGCATAACACGCGTCACGGCTGCGTGGCCCCGCCGGATCGTGGTGACCAGTCCGTCGTCCGACCCGATCCAGAGAGAGCCGTCGCTCCGCGCGAGGAGCCCGAGAACGCTCCTGCTGCCCAGCGCTCGATCAGAATGTACCGGCTCTACCCTGCCATCCTTCAGGTGATCCACCCCGGCGTCACTGGTACCGACCCACAGGCCGCCGTCGGGCGCCCCGGTCACACTCAGCACGTGATCAGAGGAGAGGCCTTCGGCCTTGCCAAAGGTCGTGAACTTGGTATCCCGCAACATGGACAAGCCGGCATCTGCCCAGCCAACCCAAAGGCTGTGCTCACGATCCTCAAATATCCAGTCAGGATCATCGCTGGGCAGCCCGTCAGATCTGGCGAGCAGTTCCAGTTGATGGTCTCGCAAACGCGCCAGGCCTGCGTGTTTGAACGCGATCCAGAGGGTGCCATCGCTATCCTCCCGCAGGGCTTCTACCGGTCTGCCGCGCGTGCCTGGCCCGCTCCACCAGGTCTCCAGCTCCCCTCCAGCCGAACTGCGCGTCCATCGTCCAACCGTGCCATCGGCCAACCCGACCCAGATACTGCCATCGCTGCCCGGGGCAATCGCGTTGATCGCACTCCGGCGTAGCGGCGCCCATGCCGTGTAGACGGAGAACCGTCCCTCGGAAAAGCTGGCCAGTCCGCGGATGGTGCCCAGCCACAGGGTCCCGTCCTGCGCACGGACGAGACTGGTGATCCCATTTGAAGGTAAGCCGTCGGCCACGGTGTACACCCGGTGCCGGCCATGACCATAGTGGTGTAAGCCCAAGTCACTGCTGAACCAGACCCCGCCGCTACCATCCGCGCAGATGTCATAGACATCGGTACGGGCCTCGGTCGGTTTCCGGTAATCCTGAAACTGGCCAGCATGGTAGCGAGCGATCCCGCTCATGGTGCCGATCCACAGATCTCCGTCCGGATCAGCAGCGAGGCTGCGGATGAAACGATCTCCGAGAGCGGGCGCGTTCTGTTCATCAAAGGTGGTCATGGTGAGGCCATCCCAGCGCACCAGGCCCTGCTCCGTGGCGAGCCACAGAAAGCCGTCGCTGGTCTGCGCAATCGCCATCACGCTGTTCGCCGCCAGGCCGTTGCCGTGCCCCCACGAGCTGAGCGCATACTGGCTGAAGGCCTTGGCCGGCGCGAGAGCGCAAGCCTGTACCACCGCCGCGAGGGGCAGCACGATCAGGATGCATAGCGTTCGCACGCCAGTAAGTCTCCGCATGGATGGCAGGTGCACCAGGCGGTTATCGGCAGAACCCCGTGTGGAATCTAGTAGATCTGGGAGAAATGACTACCCGGGACGTGTTATTCACACTCCCTGGTAACCTCCCGGTGCACTGGGGACAGGCTTGCCAGCAAGCTACACTCGGCAGATGCAGCGTCTGCGGTTCCAAATCGGAACTCTCGCTATCCTTATGGCGCTCTCCAGCTCGGCTGGCGGTCGCCTCGAGCCTGAGCCAGGCCGCGCAGTCCTGCTCACGGTGGATGCCGGGCATGTCGGCCCGCCCTACACACCGGCATGGAACTACTTCGGCGCAGACGAGCCAAACTTCATCTACGCGCCCAACGGCCTCAAGCTCCTGCACGAACTATCGGCCTCAAGCCCGAGCCCGGTGTACATGCGCGTCCACAACCTGCTCACGACCGGAGACGGCACCGGATCGCTGAAGTGGGGCTCAACCAACGCATACACCGAAGACGCGCAAGCCCGTCCCGTGTACGACTGGACGGTTACAGACCGGATCTTCGACGCCTTTCAGAACGCGCAGGTCCGCCCCCTGGTCGAGATCGGCTTCATGCCTCAGGCTCTCTCGACCCACCCCGAGCCCTACCGGCACCACTTCCCCGCCCAGCCCGACATCTTCACCGGCTGGTCCTACCCTCCGCGCGATTATGCCAGATGGTCCGCCCTGGTGACGGCCTTTGTCACGCACCTGAAGCAGCGCTACGGCGCGACCACGGACACCTGGCTGTGGGAGGTCTGGAACGAGCCTGACATCGCCTATTGGCACGGCACGCCTGAGGAGTACGACCGGCTTTACGACACGACCGCTGCCGCGATCCGCGGGGTGCTTCCGCAGGCGAAGGTGGGCGGGCCGGAGTCCACGGGACCGTATGCTGCTCCTGACGGAAAGACGAGCAGGTCCGAGGCTTTTCTGCGCCAGTTCTTGCAGCATTGCGCTCATGGCACCAACGCCACGACCGGCGGCACCGGCGCGCCGCTCGACTTCATCAGCTTCCACCCCAAGGGCGAGCCGCGTGTGGTCAATGGCCATGTGCAGATGGACATCGGCCGACAGCTGCGCGCGGCCGACCTGGGCATGCGGGTCGTCGCTTCCTTTTCGGAGTGGAGGCACACGCCCATCATCCTCGGCGAGAGCGACCCGGAGGGTTGCGCTGCCTGCGGCGTGCAGCAGAACCCGCAGAACGGTTATCGCAACGGACCGCTCTATGGCGTAAGCGTGGCTGAGGCGACCGCACGCACGGCAGCGCTCGCGGCACGCGCGGGCGTGCAGCTCCAGGGCGCGGTGACCTGGGCCTTTGAGTTTGAAGACCAGCCATGGTTTGCCGGCTACCGCGAACTTGCGACGAACGGGGTCGATAAGGCAGTGCTCAATGTCTTCCGGGAGCTCGGTATGCTTCGCGGTGAGTCGTTGCCGGTGACCAGCACCGGTGCGCTCTCGCTCAACGAACTGCTGAGTGGCAAGGCGGCTGCGCAGTCGGACGTGAACGCGATTGCCACACGGCGCGGCAAGGAGATCGATGTGCTTGCCTGGAACTATGACGACCGTGACGTGACGGCGCCACCTGCCATGGTCAGCTTGCAGTTGGACGACGTGGCAAGTGACAGCCTGAAGGCAGACCGTTTCCTGGTTGACCGCGACCACGGCAACGCGTACGCCACCTGGCAGGCCCTCGGTTCACCCCAGGATCCGTCCGTGGTGCAGCGTACGGAGCTGGAGCGCTCGAGCCGGCTGGCGCAGGTGGCGACAGCCGAGCCATTCTCCAGGCTCAGCGCGAACTCTGCCGCGATCCGATTTTCGCTCGCCCGGCAGGGCGTGACGCTGATCCGGGTGCGATGGCAGTGATTTGACCGTGGAGATGCAACAGCGTGAAAGCGAACTCGCGGTGCACCAGTCAAAGGGCAGCGGCGGTGCTGCTTTACTGTGAGACAAGGAGCATATTGGTTGCGGGCACCCCACCGCTGTAGGTTTTTGCTCACCGGGTTTTTACTAGTTTCCCCACTGTGTGTTGCTGCCGGCACGGCCGCTGTGTTGCCGGCCGCCACCGCCGCTCCGCAGCTTTCCGGTCGCGTCACCGATCCGTCAGGCGCCTTTGTTCCGGGAGCAGTTGTCTCCTTGACCGACAGCACCGGCTTGACCCGGAACGCCATCACCAACGGCGGCGGTCAGTACTCTTTCAGCGGCATCAACGAGAGCACCTACACACTGGCTGTGCGCGCGCCAGGATTTGCCGAGCAAAGCGTTGCCGCGCTGCGCATCCTTGCAGGGCAGGCGATGAGCCTCGACGTGCGAATGGTGATCGAGACGGCCCAGCAGGACCTTGAGGTAGCCGGGAACGCACCAGAAGCCTCGCCCGCCTCAAATGCGGACGCGATCGTCCTCAAGGGCTCCTCGCTGGACATGCTCTCAACAGACACAAACCAGATGCAGCAGCAGTTGCAGGCAATGACCGGCGCGACCGGTGAGAGCGGAGGATCGCTCTACGTCGATGGCTTTTCGAACGGGAGAATGCCGCCCAAGAACACCATCCGCGAGATTCGTATCAACCAGAATCCCGTGTCGGCTGAGTACGAGGACCAGGGTTCAAATCGCATCGAGGTCTTCACCAAACCCGGCTCCGATGTCTGGCACGCCGAGGCGAAAGGCTATGGAACCACGTCGGCGATCGACTCACGCAATCCATTCAGCACCGAGCCTCAACCCTTTCACGCGTGGAGCCTGGAGGCTGACGCCAACGGACCGCTGGGCAAGAAGACCTCCTTCCTTGTCGGCATCCGCTTGAATCATCTGCCCAATGTTTCCGTCGTGAACGCGGTCGGGCTGGATCAAGAGAACAACCAGGTTCCCCTTACGGCGGTGGTCGACAATCCGACCGACTACAACGGCTTCTCCTACAAGCTCGACAGGCAGCTTGGAACGATGAACACGCTGACTGCGCGCGTGGATTATGGGCACCAGAATCAGCAGAATGCATCCGTAGGCCAGTTGCAGCTTGCCTCGCAAGGCTACGGTATGATCAATAACTTTACTGTCTTGCAGATAGGGGACACGCAGGTGTACGGGCCGAAGATCGTCAACGAGACACGGTTCCAGTACCAGAGATCGCGCTCGACGGAGACACCTGTAAGTACCGGTCCCGCGCTTGTTGTCGAAGGCGCATTTACCGGTGGCGGCAGCGACCTGGGTCACAGCACAGACAACCTTGACCAGTACGAGATACAGAATAATGCCACGGTTGACCTGGGCAAACACCTGCTGCGCGCAGGCATCCGCGAGCGCATCAACCGCGAGGCAAACAGCTCGACCGCCAATTACAACGGTCAGTATATCTTTCCGACACTCGCTGCCTACCAGTTAGCCGAGCAACAGTTAGCCGCCGGGCACACCGCGGTTACGGGCGCAAGCCAGTTCAGCATCACCGCAGGCGACCCGGAAGCACGCGTCATGTTGGCAGATACAGCCGTGTTTGCCGAGGATACCTGGAAGGTCAACAAAAAGCTTACCGCGAGTTACGGCCTTCGCTTTGAATCGCAGAACCACCTGGTACGCGAGCATGACTTCGCTCCTCGCTTCGGCTCGACTTACTTGATCGGTGGTGCAGACAAGAAAGGCCCGCTGCTTGTCTGGCAGACAGGCTTCGGCATCTTTTATGACCGCTTTCCCCTGGCTGATCTGCTACAAGCGACTCGCCTGAATGGTATCTCGCAGTCCGAGTATGTGGTCACTAATCCCACAACTTACCCTGCCGTTCCGGCGCCGGGTGAGTTAGCAAACGCTGGCCAGGTGCCGCCAACGCTTTATCGGATCGGAGATAAGTACCGGTCCCCGTATGATCTTTTCTTTAGCACCAGCCTTGAGCATAGCTTTGGCTCGCATGGCTCGGCGACCGCAGGCTACCGGTGTGGGCGCGGCGAGCATCTGCTGCTCACGCGCAACATCAACGCTCCGCTGCCGGGCACCTATGATCCGTCCAAGGCAACCAGTGGCGTGCGACCCTTTGGGACACTGCAGAACATCAACGAGTACGACACGGCGGGGCTCTCCAACCGCAACCGCGTGTATATCAATTCGACCATAACGACAAAGGTCGCCGAGATATTCGCTAACTACTCGTTTGGCTATCGCCGCTCGGATACCTCGGGCAGCTTCCCGACGAACCAGTACGAAGTTCACCAGGACTATGGGCGCGATGTGCGGGACTCGCGGCACCGACTCTTTCTCGGCGAGTCCTTTCACCTTCCTTACCAGGTCAGCGGCGGCTCGTTTCTCATCGCGCAATCCGGAACGCCGTTCGACATAGTGCTTGGCGATGACAGGAACGGTGACAGTCAATTCAACGATCGCCCGTCGTTCGCCACAGACCTGTCGCGAGCGAGCGTGGTGCGCACCCGCTTCGGGACATTCGATACGGATCCCGTGGCTGGCCAGCACATCATCCCGCATAACTATGGTGCTGGCCCGGGCTTGATCCTGCTCAACACGTACTGGGATAAGCGAGTATCTTTTGGCCCGGCACCAAAAGCGCTTGCCGACGCAGCCAGGCCGGGAGAGAAAGCGCCCAAGCCGGCCGGCAAGTACAGCATCAGCGGCGCGATCGAGGTGGATAACATTCTCAACCACGTCAACCCTGCCGTCCCGGTCGGCACGCTCGGTTCCCCGCTCTTCGGCCGCTCAAACGCGCTAAACCAGAGCTTCTCGCAAGAGTCAGCAAACCGGCAGATCTACTTCATTTTCGGATTCGAGTTCTGATTTTCAGCGAAGAGGCTTCTCAGGTCCAGCAGCAGGCTTGCAGAGACTCTGACACTGCACCGGAGGTGCAGGGCGAGCTAGACCAGCAACTCGGGGACGTTTGGCTCCTCAGGTAGGACTCGAACCTACAACCCTTCGGTTAACAGCCGAATGCTCTGCCATTGAGCTACTGAGGAGTGTGCTGGCGGGAGGCGAATGCCTTCTAGAGTTTTACCAAATCACCCGCAGCCAGTCAAAGCGCGCCTCCGCAGCAGCGACGCTCTCCTACGCCCTGGCAAGCGCCTTTAGGGGCTTACCAAAGCGCCTCGCTGGGCCAGGATAGCCTCAGCCGCGCGACGTCCGGAGGCCATGGCCCCCTGGAGGGAGGGCTGCTCCTGCGCATCCGAGCACACGTATATGTTATCGGTCAGCCGTGGTGAGCTCGCCTCCCATTGCGTCGTCCTGGCAAGCGGCAAGGCATAGGGGATCGAGTAGCCGGCCAGCAGACGCCATGCGCCCACCTGTTCGCCAAACCACTGCGTGGCCTGCTCGCGCACCCTCGTGTCAAGCGTCTGCATCTCCTCGTTGGTCCCTGGCGCAATCCCGACGCAGCTTACCGAGATCAACTCCTGCCCGGCAGGCGCGTACTTGCGTGACACCTGGCTCATCACAGCCAGGTTGTTGATCGGCCCTGCGCCTGGGCCTTCGCCGTTCAAGACCAGGATCGCGCCCTCGACCGGCGCGACCGGCGCCGTGTAGTAGAGGGTCGTGGTGCGGTTCCATTCGCGCGCCTCACGCGCCTGCGCGCGCTTGGGCGACATGATGTCGGCGAGCAACGGCCTCTGCTCATGCTCGGCCACGGCTAGCACTACGTGCTTGGCCACGATGACCCGGCCATCGGCAAGCGCGACCGCGAACCGTTGTGCACTCCGCGTCAGGCGCGTCACGCGGATACTGGTCTCGAGCGTGCCCGCCTTCAGGCGCGCAGCCAGTTGCTCAGGGATCTTCTCCATGCCCTCGGCAGGCACCGCGACGGAACCGGCAGCGAACATGCGGAACAGAAACTGGAAATAGCGGCTGGAGGTGACAAGCTCCTGCTCCAGAAAAACCCCTCCGAAAAATGGGGAAAAGAAGCGCTCAATCATGCCTGGCGAGAAGCCAAACTTGCGCAGGTAGGCATAGGTCGGCATCTCGGCGCGGGTAAACAGGTCGCTTGGCTCGCCCGAGCGCACGCGGGCACGCAACGCAGCCACGCGCAGCTTGTCTGAGAGCGAGACCACATCGTCAAGCAGCAGCCGCATGGCCGCAATCGGTTCTCGCCAGGGGTCAGCAAAGCGATGGAAGCGCCCGCCGTGCCAGACAAGCGCGCCAGGCATCAGGCGGCGCAGCTTGAGCGCGCGATATTGCAGGGCACTCCGGTCACAGATGCCGAGCCTGATCAGGCGGAGGCA
>CAZZYO010000047.1:0-26698 GCA_964658255.1 Candidatus Babeliales bacterium | reverse complement strand
GTTGTAGGCGCCGCCTGCAGGCAGTTGGTGCCGCCGGTTGGGTCAGCTGCGATGGAGCCGTTCGGGTCCGTGCAGAAGCTCTGCCGCCCCGTGCGCCCGACCACCTCCGGCTGCCCGACCACCTGGTAAAACGACGAGGCGCCCGTCGTGCTGCAGCCCGAGAGCGTAAAGATGTAGCCGGCCTGCTTGCCGCCGGCCAGCCGCTTGTCCAGGAACGAGGTCTGGTTGTCGGTGCCGCCAGCGGATCCGCCGCCGGTCAGGTCAGCCAGGTTGCAGGTGAAGCCCTTCTGCGGATACGAAGTCGAGTACTGGAGCTCGGCGCTGGTGATGTTTTTGAGCACCACCTGCGCGGCTGTCTCATTGCCGGCGATACGCGCCGAAGAAAGCTGTGGGATGAGCACCAGAAGAAGAATGGTCACGATGGCCATGACGATCAGGAGCTCGACGAGGGTGAAGCCAGCCTCCGCCTCAGCCTTGGCTCGCGTGCGCCTGTGCGTGCTTCCGGAACGGACCTGTGCCAACACGGCCTGAAAGACTGTCTGCGTCATGCCTGGTCAAACCTCGCAATGTATGTTGCCAACGTGTCTCGAGCCGGCAGGCTGGTCCTGCGCACGAGTCGAGCCTAAATGAGATAGACGAAGGATGCCAAGGCAGCGCTCACCGCGAGGGCTGCCTTTCGTACTGTTGCTTTGACGAGGCAGGAAGCTCAGCAGGCCAGCTGCGCCCGCTCTACTTTGAGCCCATCGAGCCGTCCGAGCATGGTCAGCGCCACGCGATCCGTCTCGAAAAGTGATTGCGCCATCTGCTGCACCTGCTCGACGGTGACCTCTTCCACCTTGCCCAGGATCTCGTCCGGACCGAAGAAGTAGTTGAAGTACATCTGCTGGCGAGCCAGGTTCGACATGCGCGAGCCCGAGCTCTCCAGCGATAGCAGCAGGTTACCCTTCAGCTGGTCCTTGGCCCGACGTAGCTCCTCGGCCTCTACCGGCTCGTCCTTGAGCCTCTTGAGCTGCTGCATCACGAGCTCGATGAGCTTGAGCGCCTTTTCAGACGATGTGCCGGCGAAGACGCAAAGCGAGCCCGTGTCCCGGTAGGGGCTCAGGTCAGAGTAGATCGAGTAGGCCAGGCCATGCTCTTCGCGAACGGTCTGAAAGAGGCGCGAGCTCATGCCGCCGCCGAGCACGGTGTTCAGCATGAGTGAAACGTAGCGGCTGTCGTCTGCGATGGGCCGGGCTGGAACCCCAAGGCAGAGTTGCACCTGCTCTAGCGACTTTTTCGAGCGCAGGATGATGTCGGCGGCGGTCTTTGGTGGCGCCTCGACAGTAAGCGACTCGCCCGGCTGCAAGCCGGCAAAGCGCCGCGTCACCTGTTCGACGAAGTCATCGTGGTTGAGGTGGCCGGCAGCAGAGAAGACGATGTTTCCGCCGCGAAAGCGCGAACCGTAGTAGTCGAGTAGCTTGGCGCGGTCAAACCCGGAGACGGTCTTCACGGTCCCAAGGATCGGCTTGCCGAGTGCGTGGCCCTGCCAAAAGTGCTGGGTAAAGATCTCATGGACCAGGTAGTCGGGATTGTCCTCGTCCATCTTGATCTCTTCAAGGATGACGCCGCGTTCGCGGATGACCTCGTCGTCGGCGAACACCGGGTTCAGGACCAGATCAGAAAGGATGTCGAGCGCCTTGGGCACATGTTCGTCGAGCACCTTCATGTTGAAGCAGACCGTCTCCTTGCCGGTAAAAGCATCGAGGTTGCCGCCAATCGCGTCGACCTCGCGGGCGATCTGCTGGGCGGAGCGACTCGTGGTGCCCTTGAAGACCATGTGCTCGACAAAATGCGAGATGCCGTTGATCGACGGCGCTTCATTGCGCGAGCCCGCGCGGATCCACGCGCCCATGGCCACCGAGCGCACGTGGGGCATCTCTTCGGTCAGGATGATCATGCCGTTCGGCAGGTCCGTACGGCGAATGTTGCGTTGGTTTTCCATGCACCTTCCTGGTGTTTGTCGTGCGCGTGCCGGGCCCTGGGCCCAGCTGCTCCCTGGCGAGCTACGGTATCCTTGAGAGAGTGCGGGAGCGAGGAACCACGGTGCCAGGCGATAGCTATCTTTTCTCTATTGTAGACGCCGCTGCCGCGCCGCTGGGAGCCGCGGTTGACGGCCAGGGGACCGCTGCGCCTGCCAGGCCAGACGGTGCACAGGCTCTGTTTGGCCGCACGCCGGCGGAGCTGGAGCAGCTGGTCGTGAGCCTGGGCCAGCCGCGCTATCGCGCCCGGCAGCTGGAACAGGCGCTTTACCGCCAGTGGGCAGCCGACCTTGACGAGGTCTCGACGCTGCCAAAGGCGCTGCGCCAGGCGTTGTCAGAAAACGGTCTGCATGTCGGGCTACCAGAGATCGTCGAGACCTTCCGGTCTGTCGATGGAACCGAGCGCTACCTGATTGCCGGGCTTGACGGCCAGACTGTTGAAACAGTGTGGATGCCAGGTGGCGATGGCGGCGAGTTGGAAAGCGACAGCACCGAATCCGAAGAGTCAAATGGCGCCATCGCAGAAGGGTTCAAGGAAGCAGTTGGGTCTGCGTCTGCCGGCTCAAGGAGCGCTGCCAGCCTGGGCGTGCCAAGCAACGTCATCCCGAGCGAAGCGGGGGATTTGCTGTTTGCCAGGGACGCGAGTGACCCCTTGCGGCCTCGCGAGCGCCCGGCCCAGCGCCGCGCGACGATCTGCGTCTCCTCGCAGATCGGCTGCGCGGTCAACTGCCAGTTCTGCCTTACCGCAAAGATGGGCATCATCCGCAACCTTTCGGCGGGCGAAATCGCCGGGCAGGTTGTCGCCGTGCTCAAGCGACAGGGCGTCCACCTGGGCCGGGATCGCATCAACCTGGTCTTCATGGGCATGGGCGAGCCGTTCCTGAACTACGACGCCTTCATGGGTGCCATGCACCTGCTGACCGATTCCGTGGGGCTGGCCGCATCGCGCATGACGGTCTCGACCTCTGGCATTGTGCCTGGCATCCTGCGCTTTGCCCAGGAGCCGGTACGCTGCAAGCTTGCCATCTCTCTCAATGCTTCAAACGATGTCGTCCGCGAGCAGGTCATGCCGATTACGCGCAAGTGGAATATTGGCGCCGTGCTCGATGCAGTACGAACGATCCCGCTTGGCCCCCGGGAGCGGATCACCTTTGAGTACGTGCTGCTCGGCGGCGTCAACGATCGGCTGGAGCATGCCGACGAGGTGGTGCGCCTGGTGCGGAGTGCAGGGTTCTCCTGCTACGTCAACCTGATCGTCTGGAATCCTGGCCCGGGAACGCCCTACGCCCAGCCGGAGCAGGCCGTGGTCGATGCCTTCCAGCATCGGCTGATCACGCAGGGCGTAACGGCCTACATTCGGCGCCCGCGGGGCCGCGATATCTACGCCGCGTGCGGGCAGTTGAAGCGGACCACGAGTTAAGGTGCCGGGATTGATCGGTTAGCGGAATAGGAGCTTCCTATGACTAGGACAAGCAAAGTGTCGTGGGTAAAAGCTTTCAGGCGAGATTGCCGATGATGCCGCTCTCAGGGTTTCGGCTTTTGCTAGGTGATCGGATGACCTGTGCGAGCCCACCTTGTCTTATCGAAAATATGGATAGACTTAGCGAGAAACGCTTCGAGACGCTGGGGAATGCTGGCCGACTTGGTTTCGAGTGCCTCATCGCCACCATCAAACGACCAGTAATTGAAGAGGGGTCGGCCTAGAATATTCTCGCGAGGGACAAATCCCCAGTAGCGACTATCCGCGCTGTTATCGCGATTGTCGCCCATCGCAAAGAATGCGCCAGCAGGAACCACCACGTTGCCGTCAGCGATATGGGATGCCAGTTCCTCAGACCAGGCAGCCGTGGCGCCTGCCGGAGTCCCGAAAGCCGGAAAGTCTTCAAGCGACGGCGAGTACCCTCCCTGCGGGTCATCGCCAGGCTGACGAAGCAGAGCGTATGGTTCCTCTTGACGCACACCGTTCAGGTAAACAACTCCATGATCTAAGTGGATGCGATCGCCAGGAAGTCCAATCAGGCGCTTCACAAGGATGAGATCGGGAGTTTCGGGGTTTGGCTTGAGAAATACGATCACATCGCCGCGCTTGGGCTCTCGGTAGTGAACGAACGGTGCCCATCTAGTTGGAGGAGCGAAGGTCATACGATCCACCAGAACGTGGTCGCCAACGAGCAACGTCTTCTCCATCGAGCCAGACGGAATGAAGTAGTTCTGAGCCAGGCCGCTCATTGAGAACAAGCCGATGACTAGAACGACGCAGATAGACGCGATCGCGTCCAGTCGCGTTTCAGGGCGTTCATCGCGTTGGGCCCGCTTGGGTATATCTGGATAGTCTTTACCTTGAGCCAATGGGTTGACCTCACTCTCAAGACCCTAGTGCCGTAGTCATTGCGAAAACTCTTGCCCGCAGTTGTAGTGTGCCATGTTATTGGCCGCTTCGCCGTTGCAGCGATGCTTGTCGCCTCAGAGACGTTCGCCTCAGTACCATCAACCCACCCTGTCAGTGCTAAAGCCACCGTCTCCTTCCCGGCACGCCTGCCGAATTCAACCTTGCCCACAACGTGACCTTTGCTTTGCAGTGTGACAACCGGCAGCGCCTATTAAGAACATTGTTTCAAGCCCAGACGCATCTCAGTGGTTCGCGGTTTAGCCGCCCGTTTTCAAGAACTTCATCAGCTAAGAGGATGAGAACGCATCGCTCGGCATCCTTCAAGGTCTCCGCGCGATAGGTTCTTCTGCAGCTTACTGGTGGACGCAGGGTGGCGGTGTTACAGCAGCACCTGCAGTTTCGCTTGCGCCGGACGCCCCTTGATCGCCAGCTGCAACGCCGTCTCCGCAACCACGTCCGCGTTGTGCCGCAGAACGTCGCCCTCGGCGGCGAAGTTGCCTGTGACGCAGCGGATGCCCATCGCCTCTATCCGCTCGACATCCGGAGTAATCACCTCCGCGCCCTCGGCGGCGTAGCGGTCACGCAGCGCCTGGGACACAGGCGCGACATTGATCAGCGCGTAGTCAAAGATCGGCTGGCGGGCGTGCTCGTACATGCGCTCGATGTGCTGCGACGCGGTCAGGTGCAGGCTCTCGTTGCCCTGGGTCATCAGGTTACCGATGTACACGCGCGTCGCTTGCGCGGCACCGAGCGCCTCCGGGATCCCCAGGACCAGCAGGTTGGTGATCAGAGACGTGTAAAGCGAGCCGGGCCCGATGGTGATCAGGTCGGCTGCAGCGATGGCCTCAAGGGTCTCCGGCAAGGGCTGCACCGATGCAGGCTCAAGCATCAACTCCGTGATCCGGTGCGTGCTGCCGGTGATGTTCGTCTCGCCCCGCACCAGCTCGCCATTGTCCATGCGCGCGTTGAGGGTCACGTTTGCGGCGGTTGCGGGATAGATATGCCCACGGGTCGCAAGCACCTCGGCGGCCAGCTTAATGGCCTGGGTAAAGTCGCCTGTCATCTCAAGCAGCGCCGCGACAAAGAGGTTGCCGAAGCTGTGCCCTTCCAGTTCGCCGCCCGCGCGAAAGCGGTGGCGGAAGAGCCGCGAGATGAGGTGCTCATCCTCTGAGAGCGCGACCATGCAGTTGCGCAGGTCGCCAGGCGGCAGCATGTTGAAGTCTTTTCGCAGCCGGCCTGACGATCCGCCGTCATCGGTCACCGTCACCACTGCCGCCAGGTCAGCGATCATGCAGTGCGCGCACTCGGCAGGAGTGACAGGGCTGACGACGTAGTGTTTCAGCCCGCGGAGAAGGGTCGAGAGTCCGGTGCCGCCGCCGAGAGCCACCACGCGCAGGGCAGCCCGGGGCTCAGGCACGGGGCTCGCGGCGGGGGTCGTGACGAGCGGAACCGCTTCGCCAGCATTCTCGCGTGAGGATGGCGACGCCGGAACCACCATGGTCATTGCAGGGAGTGCCGCACCGGACTCAGATAGCCTCCGGATACAGCAGTTCCGTGAAGCGGGGATCGTCGGTCATCTGCCGAAAGTCGGCGTCGCTGCGCGCCTGGATGCGGCAGTACGGCTTGAGTGCGATCGCCTGCGCGAGGTGGTCCAGGCAGATCTCTGCCTGTCCGGTCATGCTGCCGAGCACGGCCAGCCCGTAGTGCGCGTAGTCCGCGGCCTTGTGCTCGCGAACGATGGCCTCCAGCTGGTCGCGAGCCTCTTCGTAGTCGCCCGTATTGATCAGCGAGATAGCGTAATCGTACTGCTCCTCGGGACCGGCAAAGCTCCGCTCTGAGCGGTGCAGGTACCGCTCGCACGCGGCCACGTACACGCGCACGCGTTCGCGGATTTCGAGTGGGCAATCACTGTCGATCTTGGCAAAAGTCTGCGCTGCTTTCTCAAACCTGCCCTGCTGCATGGCCTCAATTGCAGCCTGGTAGTGAGCGAGAGCCTGAACCTGCGCCGTGTTGGTGATGGGTCTTACCTTGGCAGCGATCGTCTTGGGAGTGCGTCGGGGGCTCGGCTTGTCCATGCGGTAGCAATGTCCTTAGACTGCGGCGGCGTCGAGTGGGCGGCGGCTCGAGCACACGCAATTTCTCAAGTTGCCTCGTTTTATATAGAGCGGAAGCGGCCACGTCAAATAACCGCCTGTTGGGCGATGACATTGTCGCACTGGATCACGGTTCCAGGCCGCTGTTGTAGATGGATGGATTGAGCGCTGGGTCGTTGTACATCTTGAGCTGGCGGTAGAGCTTGAAGCGGCGCTGCCCATCGGACACCTTCTGCCACAGCGATCTCAGGCACGCGGCAAGGTCATCGCGCTGGTCGGTCAGAATCGCGAGTCGTTCGCGGTTCCGCTGCACGTGCTCGGACGGGGTGCCGGCGCGCGCAAGTTCTTCGCGCGTGTGGTAGAGCTTGAGCGCCAGGATAGAAAGCCGGTCGATCATCAGGCCCGGGCTTTCGGAGTGCAACTCGGCTGCCGTGTCAGGAAGGCCGACAGGTGCGAGGGCAGCAAGCAGGAGCCGGTCACACTCCTCGGCCAGATCATTCCGGCGCTGGTTGGTACGGTCAATGGCTCGCTTTACCTCGGCAAGTGCAGCATCGGTCGCGTAGGGGGCGCGGGCGCGATCCTCGATATGCCAGAGTTCATAGTTGGCGCGATGCTGGGCAACAACTGTGTCGAGGAACAGGCAATCGCCGCCGCACGCCCCGGTGACAGGGGGCAGCGGTTGCGGCCGGGGCGCTCCTGCGTCCTCGCGGTGCCAGCGCTCCGTACAGTCGTCGTGCACTTCAGGCAGCGAGCCAAGCGTCGCGAGGGTTGCAGCGGGCATCCTTGCTTGTTCTACATTAGGCCTGGTCTCCGTACAGCCCTCTTTCTGCGTGCCCAGGGAATGCGCGAGCGAGCGCTTGGTGGTAGAACGGTGTGGATGCTGTTCCCACTGTAGCGAGTCACACGCCCAGGGGAAAGCAGATCGGCTGCCGCTATCGTTTGTGGGCGCATCGCAGCAGCCCTTGTCATCGATTTCGGTCACTTCAATTGTCATACGACAGGAGCGCGGTCAGCAGGCTTATGACGGATCAGACACAGGCAACGGACGCGCCAGGACGTATTCTTGCGATCTCAAGCTATGAGAAAGGCCAGGCCTTTCTGCGGCAGGTCGCAGCGATGGGCGTGCGCATCCAGCTGCTCACGGTCGACGAGCTGCAGAACGCCGACTGGCCCCGCGACATCCTGGAAGAGTTTCACACCATGCCGAAAGGCCTGACCGAGCAGCAGATCCTCAACACGGTCACCTATCTTGCCCGCACGCGCCGGTTTGACCGGGTCGTAGCGCTGGACGAGTTTGACATGCGCACGGCGGCAGTGGTGCGCGAGCACATGCGCCTGCCAGGAATGGGCCTGACGACGACGGCGCACTTCCGGGACAAGCTCGCCATGCGCGTCGAGGCCCAGGCTGCTGGCCTGCCGGTGCCGGAGTTCGTCTCGATGGTGCACCACCCCGCTGTAGCGCGGTACATGGAGGCGATTGCTGGACCGTGGGTGCTGAAGCCGCGCGCCGAGGCCTCGGCCGTCGGGATCAGGAAGATTCGCGCACCGCATGAGCTGTGGGCAGCGGTTGAGGAGCTCGGCGACGCCGCCAGCCACTTCCTGCTGGAGCGCTTTGTGCCCGGCGAGATCTTCCATGTCGACTCGATCATCGCCGAGCGGGAGGTGCTGTTCGCCTCGGTAAGCCAGTACGGCAAGCCACCCATGCAGACCATGCACGAGGGCGGCGTCTTCACCACGAGGGTGCTCGATCGCGAATCGGCGGTGGTCAAAGAGATGACCGCCTTAAACCAAGCGCTCGTTCCGGCACTGGGCATGGTGCGCGGCGTCACTCATGCCGAGTACATCCAGGCCCGCGACGGCAAGCTCTACTTCCTGGAGGCGGCGGCGCGTGTGGGTGGCGCGTTTATCGCCGAGGTGGCCGAGGCTGCGAGCGGGCTGAACCTGTGGGCGGAGTGGGCGCGGATCGAGGTCTGCTCCCTGCGCGGCGATCCCTACACCCTGCCACCGGTGCGACAGGAATACGCAGGCAGCGTATTGTGCCTGGCGCGCCAGGCAGAGCCTGATACTGCAGCCTTTGCCGCGTCGGAGATTGTGCATCGTCTGCGCAAACACCACCACGCCGGCCTGATCCTGCGCTCGCCTTCGTGCGAGCGAATCGAAGCGCTGCTTGAGGAGTACAGCCAGCGTTTTGTCGAGATGTACCTGGCAGTGGAGCCGGTGCCGGCGACCGCGCCTTAGTCGCAGGCGCGCCTGCGCAGGCCCGGCAGCGCTGCGGTCGAGTTGGCCGGTCAGCAAACCGCTGCCCTTTTGCAAGAGACGCAACTACTCCGTAAATCGCCAGAAGGAAGGTCTTCCGTATCGTGTTTACTGCCGGGCTCCAGTTTCCACACCGCCGCTACAACCCGCTTCGCCGCGAGTGGGTCCTTATCTCGCCGCACCGCACGCAGCGCCCATGGCAGGGCGAGGTAGGCGCTGCCTCCGGCTTTGCCACCGTGCACTATGATCCGGCCTGCTACCTGTGTCCAGGCAACGAGCGTGCCGGGGGCCACCAGACGCCAACGTACGAGCACGTGTACGTCTTTGACAACGACTATGCCGCGCTGCTGCCTGATTCGCCCGCGCCGGGCGACACGGGCTCGCCGCTGCTGCGGGCAGAGCGCGAGCGTGGGCGGTGTCGGGTGCTTTGCTTTCACCCGGACCACTCCCTGACCCTGGCGCTGATGGAGCCTGCCGATATTCGCCGGGTCGTCGATGCCTGGACCGAGCAGTACCAGGAGCTGGGCGCAGACCCGGCCGTGGGCTACGTGCAGATCTTTGAGAATCGCGGCGCAATGATGGGCGCCAGCAACCCACATCCCCATGGCCAACTGTGGGCAACCGAGCATGTGCCGGACGAGCCACAGAAGGAATCCGAGGCCCAGGCTGCCTACTTTGCCGAGCATGGGCGAACACTGCTGGCTGACTACACTGCGCTCGAAATCGCGCAGGGTGAACGGATCGTCTGCCAGAACGACGAGTTCCTCTGTGTCGTGCCGTGGTGGGCGGTGTGGCCGTTCGAGACGCTCGTTGTGGCCAAGTCGCCTGTCGCCTCGCTGACGCAGTTCTCGGACGCCCAGCGTGCCGGCCTGGCTGACATCCTGAGCCAGGTCACGGTGCGCTACGACAATCTGTTCAACACGAGCTTCCCCTACACGATGGGCCTGCACCAGGCGCCGACCGACGGAGCCGAGCACCCGGAGTGGCATTTCCACGCGCACTTCTACCCGCCACTGCTGCGTTCAGCGACGGTGAAGAAGTTCATGGTCGGCTTCGAGATGCTGGGCATGCCGCAGAGGGACATTACGGCTGAGGGGGCCGCGGAAAGGCTGCGCGCGGTGCCCACCGTGCACTTCACCAAGGCACAGGCGCCAGCCTGATCGAACCGCCGCTTTCACCAGCAGGGAAGCGAGACTGCGTGATTACCGAAGTCCCGCGCGGATGCATTGCGCAGGCCTGCCGGCGGGTAGGTCGTGTTACGTTCGCTTCACTGCTCGTGCTTTGCGGCAGCCGACCACATTCACGTCCGGATCGAAACGGATGTCGATCCGGGGCAGCATGGAGCAACTGCCTTGCCCTCGTATCAAGCTGCAGCCAATGGTGATCCTCGCACCGTAGCACCCCCTGTCAGCTCCTCGCTGGCAGCCTTGATCGCCCAGGGCCTGAAGGCGCACCAGCAAGGCGATCTGTTTGCAGCCGGCCGCGCATACCGTGCAGTGCTGGAGCAGGATGCGAACCACCCCGACGCACTCCACCTGCTGGGCCTGCTTGCAGGCAGAGACGATGTGGCTGCGGGGCTTGGTCTCATCGAGCGCGCTATTGCCAGCAGCCCCAGGGTCTCGGCCTACCACAACAATCTTGGCAACCTGCTGGTTCGTGCCGGTGAGGCGGAGCGTGCGGAGAAGTCCTACCGGAAGGCTTTGCGGCTTGATGAGCGGAACGGGGACGCATGGATCAACCTGGGCAAGCTGCTTTACTCCGACGCCAGGCTGGTGGCAGCGCGGGAGGCACTTGGAAAGGCGATCCGCTTTGCGCCGCGTTCGCTGGAAGCGCGACTGTGCCTGGGACGCCTGGAGCTGGAGCTGGGTGCGGGCGCAGCGGCCGTGCACTGTTACCGCCATGCAGTGGATCTTGCGCCGGACTCGGCTGCGGCATGGCTCGGGCTGGGCAAGGCGCAGGCGTTTGAGCGCGGCTGGGATGCCGCTGAGTCGAGTTTGCGCCGGGCGATCGAACTGGACGCAACCTGCGCCGAGGCGTGGTTCGTGCTGGGCAACGTGCAGCGTGGTGCGGGCCGGCTGGCAGAGGCGGTCGCCTGCTACCGAGCGTTGCTCGCCCGGGCTCCTGGAGAAGCTGAGGGCTGGAACAACCTGGGTGCCACGCTGGTCGACATGCAGCCCCAGCGCCGAGACGAGGCGCTCGCCGCGCTTTGCCGCGCCGTCGAGCTCAAGCCAGACTACGCGGAGGCCTGGTACAACCTGGGCAAGGCATACGGGTCAGAGGCGGGTGAGAGCGCCCTGGCCGCGCTTGGAAGGGCGCTTGAGCTAGACGCGACGAATGCCGCCGCCCACCACGAACTTGGCGTACTGAAGGAGAGCCAGGGCTTCCTCGAGGAAGCGGTTGTTGCTTACCGGCGCTCGCTCGCGCTTGCGCCCGGGAGCACAGCGGTCCGCAGCAACCTGGGGGCCCTGCTGGCTCTCCTGGGCGAGCAGGAAGGACTGAGTCGCCTACGAGCCCTGGTAAGCGAGCAGCCACACTCGCCGCAGGCGCACTGGACGCTCAGCATGGCCCTGCTGCTGCACGGCGAGTGTGCCCAAGGCTGGCGCGAGTTTGAGTGGCGTCGCCGAGCAGACGCGCTGCGCGACTCGGAACGCACGTTCGCCCAGCCGGAGTGGCAGGGAGAGCCGCTCGATGGGCGCACCATCCTGCTCTACGCCGACCAGGGCTTCGGAGACACGCTCCAGTTCGCGCGCTACGTGCCGCTGGTGGCGGCGCGTGGCGGGCGCGTGGTGCTCGAGGTGCAGCCGGGATTGAAGCGGCTGCTGAGCGGCATGCCTGCGGTCGCCAGCTGCGTAGCCAGGGGCGAGCCGCTGCCCGACTTTGCCACGCACGCCCCGCTGATGAGCTTGCCACTTATGCTCGGCGGGTCCGCCATCCCGCAGCCCTCTGCGCCGCCGGTGTCGGCAGCCTCGGCGCTGACGCCTGCCGGGCCCCGGCCCGCGCCACTGCGGGTCGGGCTTGCATGGGCCGGCAACCCTGGGCACCAGCGCGATAAGCTGCGTTCTGTGCCAGCCGCCTTGCTCGAACCACTCGCGCAGGTAGACGGCGTGGAGTGGACCAGCCTGCAACGCACCTGCAGCGGTATGCCGCTTCCTGACGGCCTCCACTTTTACCAGGCCTGCGCGGAAGATGGAGACTTCGCGGACACTGCGGAGCTGATTGCCTCGCTCGACCTGGTGATCACCGTTGACACGGCCATCGCCCACCTGGCCGGCACTCTCGGCAAACCTGTGTGGGTGCTGCTTGATCGCACGCAGGACTGGCGCTGGGGTTTGCGCTGCGAGACGACCCCCTGGTACCCGAGTGCGCGCTTGTTTCGCCAGGTAGGCGGACCAGAGTGGGCTCCGGTGGTGAGCCACGTGGCGCGCGAACTGCACCGGCTGGCTGCCTGCGTGGCTTCGCACGGCGACCACGTCAAGGTGCCATTGCAGGCCTAAGACCACCGAGGCAAGTTCGCGACGCGGGCGGTTCTGGTCGTCGCAGCCAGACAAGTTCACGATGCATGTGCCGTCCTTTGCTACTGTCGTCACATGCCATCCGTGTGCCTTCGCAACCTTCGCCGCGCATCGAGCTCCGCGTACCGCCTGCTCTCTGCCCTGACGCTGGCTGCGCTGTGTGGCCCGCATGCCCCGGCGCAATCCGTGTCTCTGCCGACGAGCAAGCAGATACTCGAGCCTGTGCCGGGAGCGCCACAGCGCTTGAACAGCCTGCCCATGGCGATGGCCACCTCGCCCGACGGGCGCTACGTCGCGATCGTCAATGCCGGCTTCGGCACGGTCGAGTCAGATTACAACCAATCAATCGCTGTGCTCGACACGACGACTGGAACGTTGAAGGATTTCCCGGAGCCCCGCACGGCGATAGGCGAACCGCAGACGCTCTACTCCGGGCTGGCGTTCAGCGCTGACGGCAAGCACCTGTACGCGAGCCTGGACTCGCTCTCGAAGCCCGGGGGAGGCGAGCCTGGGGAGACCGGCAATGCAATCGCCGTGTACAGCTTTGCCGAGGGAGCGGTCACTCCAGAGCGGTTGATCCCGGTGCCCCTGCAGGCGCTGGCCGCTGGACGCAGGCAGAACCAGGTCGGCAAGCCGATTGCGCCGGGTATGGCGATCCCGCTTCCGACGGGGCTGGCCATCGTGCATGGAAAGCGGGGCGAAGAGCAGCTCCTGGTCGCGGATGAATTTTCAGATGATGTCCTGCTGCTCGACGCAACCACGGGCACGGTGCTGCGGCGGTTTGATCTGGGTGCGGGCGCTGTTGCACCATCCACTTACCCGATAGCGGTTGCTGCCAGCCCGGATGGCCATCGGGCGTTCGTTGCGCTGTGGAACGGATCAGCTGTTGCAGAGCTCGACCTGAGGCGCGGCACCGTCAGCGGCAAGCTGGCGCTGCTGCCGCCAGCCCGGTCGACCGACCCGAGCTCGCACCCTGCCTCGCTGCTGCTGACCCCGGACGGATCGCGGCTCTATGTCGCGCTCGCCAACCGCGACGCTGTAGCCGTAGTCGACACAAAGGGCAGCAGAATGCGGCTTGCCGCCACCTATGACACGCGCCTGCCAGGCCAGGAGTACTTTGGCGCGATGCCGGACGCGCTTGCACTCTCGGCCGATGGCGCGAGGCTTTATGTGGCGAACTCCGGCTCGGACGCTGTCGCGGTCTTCCCGACGGCGGGCGTGAAAGGCTCCGGCGTCCATCCAGCAGGATTCATTCCGACCGAGTGGTATCCGACAGCACTTGCCCTGAGGCAGGGCAAGCTGTACGTGGCCACAGGCAAGGGCCAGGGAACGGGACCGAACACCCAACCGCAGCCCGCGGCGAAGAACCCCGGCAAGCATGCCAGGCGCCGAGCGGGAGCTCCGCACACCTACATCGCAACGCTGCTCTATGGGTCGCTTGCGTCGGTAGATCTGGCCTCCGCCGAGAAGAGCCTGGGCTCGCTTACCGAGGCGGTGCTTGCGAGTAACCGGATGCATGCCGCGCAGGAGCACCTCGCATTCTCGCCGCAGGTGCACGACGAACACCCAATCCACCATGTTATTTACATCATCAAGGAAAACCGGACTTACGACCAGATCTTCGGCGACCTGGGTGCGGGCGATGGCGACGCCTCACTTACCCTGTATGGCAGGGATGTTACCCCGAACCTACATAAGTTAGCGTTGCAGTTTGGGGTGCTGGATAACTTCTATGACTCGGGTGAGGTTTCAGGGGACGGGCACGTGTGGTCGACCGCAGGCATCACGAGCGACTACACCGAGCGTAACTGGCAGCAGGCCTACCGGGGAGCAGAGCGCTCGTATGATTACGAAGGCGTGGTTGAGCAAGGCTATCCGCTGGAGGAAGGCATCCCGGATGTGAACGAGCCGGGCAGCGGCTACCTGTGGACAGACCTGGCGCGGCATGGCAAGACGCTCTATCACTTCGGTGAGTATGTCTCGACCAAGTTCTGCGACGACTCGGGCGAGGCGCCCAAGGATCCTTCGCCGCTTAACGGTACGCCGGAGCCGGTGGGTGGGCGGTGCGACAGATACGCGATTGCTCCAGGTGAGGAGATACCAGCCACCTATGGTGGAGGAAAAAGCCCTTACCCCTGGAAGATACCGCTTATCTACAAAAACGTCGCAACTAAACCCGAGTTACGCGGGCACTTCGATCCTGAGTATCCCGACTTCAACTTGAAATTCCCCGACCAGTTACGTGTCGAGGAGTTTATGACGCATCTGCGTGGGTGGGTCGCCGATCGGAAGCAGGGTAAGAACACGATGCCGTCCTTCGTTATGCTGCGCCTGCCAAATGACCATACTGCAGGGACGACTCCCGGCTCGCCAACGCCCAGGGCGTCGGTCGCGGATAATGACCTCGCGGTAGGGCGCGCTATTGAGGCGATCGGGCAGACAGCCTTCTGGGATGACACCGCGTTTTTCGTCCTGGAAGACGACGCGCAGGATGGCGCAGACCATGTTGACGCGCACCGCAGCATCGCACTCGTGGTGAGCAAATATGCGCCGCGTACTGCGAGCGCGACGGTTGACCACAGCTTCTACACAACCGTCAGCATGCTTCGCACCATGGAGGACCTGCTGGGCCTGCCGCCGATGACCAACAACGATGCCTTTGCGCCTTTGATCAAGCCTCTGTTTACCGGCGCGGGCGATCAGCCCCCGTTCGTTGCGGACAATGTGAACCGCGAGAACAAGCTGATCTACCAGGCGAACACCGCGCAGGCGCCTAGCGCCAGGGAGTCGAGCAGGATGGACTTCACCCACGAGGATCGCGCCGACGCGCGCAAGCTCAATGTGATCCTGTGGCGCGATGCCAGGGGCGATGCTCCTGTACCCAGAGCGATCCTGCACCCCAGGGCCGTGCACCGGCGGGATGACGACGACTAGCCTGCAGAACGCCGCGCTATCTGCAGACTGGTTACACCTGTGCCAGCAATGCTCTAGAATGCCCGCGTGCAGGGCAACGCCTGCCTTCCGGCCCGAGCGCCGGCTATCGAAGGAGTACCAGCCATGGCAACAATCACCGCGCTTCGACCAGAGACGTACGGATTCCCTCTCTCCATCCGCAAACAATATGGCAACTACATCGGAGGCGAGTGGGTGGCGCCGGCATCGGGCGCTTACTTTGACAATGTGACGCCTGTGACCGGGCAGGTGCTGTGCCAGATCCCTCGCTCAAACGCGAGCGACGTGGACCGGGCGCTCGATGCGGCGCACGCGGCCAGGACAAGCTGGGGCAAGACCTCAGTGGCGGTGCGTGGGCGCATGCTCGAGCAGATTGCACAACGATTGGAAGACAACCTGGAGCTGCTGGCAACGGTCGAGACGTGGGATAACGGGAAAGCCATTCGCGAGACGATGGCTGCTGACCTGCCGCTGGCCATCGACCACTTCCGCTACTTCGCCGGGGTGATCCGCGCGCAGGAAGGGGGCATCTCGGAGATCGATGAGAATACGGTCGCCTACCACTTTCATGAGCCGCTCGGCGTCATTGGCCTGATCATCCCGTGGAACTTCCCCCTGCTGATGGCTGCGTGGAAGCTGGCCCCGGCGCTGGCAGCAGGCAACGCGGTGGTGCTCAAGCCGGCCGAGCAGACGCCGCTCTCGATCCTCGTCTTCGCGGAGATCATCGCCGGCATCCTGCCGCCGGGCGTGCTGAACATCGTCAATGGCTTTGGCCTCGAAGCAGGCAAGCCGCTCGCCTCGAGCCCGCGCATCCAGAAGGTCGCGTTCACGGGTGAAACAACTACCGGCCGGCTGATCATGCAGTACGCGTCGCAAAATATCATCCCGGTCACGCTTGAGTTAGGCGGTAAGTCGCCAAATATCTTTTTCTCAGACGTAGCTTCGGCAGATGACGCCTTCTTTGACAAGGCGCTCGAAGGATTTACGCTCTTCGCGCTGAACCAGGGGGAGGTGTGCACGTGTCCTTCGCGCGCGCTGATCCAGGACACGGTCTATGACCAGTTCATGGAGCGTGCCATCAAGCGTGTCAAGGCCATCCGCCAGGCGAATCCTCTCGACAAGACGACCATGATGGGCGCGCAGGCCTCAAGCGAGCAGATGGAGAAGATCCTTTCCTACATCGACATTGGGAAGCAGGAGGGCGCGGAGATCCTCACCGGCGGCAAACGAGCCGAGATGGAGGGAGAGCTTGCGGGCGGCTTCTATGTCGAGCCGACGATCTTCAAAGGCCATAACAAGATGCGTATCTTCCAGGAGGAGATCTTTGGTCCGGTCGTCTCAGTGACCACCTTCCATGACCAGGAAGAGGCGCTCGCGCTCGCGAACGATACACTCTATGGCCTGGGCGCGGGTGTGTGGACACGCGATGCGAATCGCGCCTACCAGATGGGTCGCGGGATCCAAGCCGGACGGGTGTGGACTAACTGCTACCACTTATACCCGGCGCATGCCGCCTTTGGCGGTTACAAGCAGTCGGGCATAGGCCGGGAAAATCACAAGATGATGCTCGAACACTACCAGCAGACCAAGAACATGTTAGTCAGCTACAGCCCGGATGCGATGGGCTTTTTCTAAATGGTGAGTAACATGCCTGGTATTCCGACAGACCCGCCTGAACAGGTGATCTGCACCGCAGCCGCCTCGGCACTGATGTGCACGCTTGCCACTAAATACGGCGAGCTCATGTTTCATCAGTCCGGCGGCTGCTGTGACGGCTCCTCGCCCATGTGCTACCCGCGCGGCGAGTTCCTGGTCGGCGACAGCGATGTGCTGCTGGCAACAATCGACGGCTCGCCGTTCTACATGAGCCGGAGCCAGTTCGAGTACTGGAAACATACGCAGCTGATCCTTGACGTGGTTCCCGGGCGTGGCGGAATGTTCTCGCTTGAAGGGCCGGAAGGCGTGCGCTTCCTCATCCGCTCGCGCGTCTTTACCGCAGACGAGATTCTGTCGCTGCGCGAACACAGCCGTATCTAGCGCGAACCCCTATGGGTAGAGCCGGCTGCACTCCCAGCCCTCTGCCGCGCGCGTGTACAGGAACCGATCATGCAGGCGCCCGGGGCCATCTTTCCAGAACTCAACACGCAGCGGCTGCAGGGCATAACCCCGCCAGTACGCAGGGCGCGGTATTTCGTCCTTGTGCTTTTCCTCAAAGGCCTTTACCGCGTCCTCCAGCACCGCACGGCTGGCGAGCGGCCGGCTTTGCTGCGAGACAGCGGCGCCAATCTGGCTGAGGCGTGAGCGGCTGTGGAAGTACGTATCTACATCTGTGTCGCTCAACGCGACGATGGACCCTTCCACCCTCACCTGCCGCCGCAGCGACTTCCAATGAAAGCACAAAGCAGCCTTCGGGTTCGCAGCAAGGTCCAAGCCTTTTCGACTTTCCGCGTTGGTGAAAAAGCAAAAGCCGCTCGCGTCCACGCGCTTGACCAGGACCATGCGCACACTCGGTCCTGCTTCCGCCGTTGCCGTCGCCAGGGCAGCCGCGTTTGGGTCGTTCGGCTCGCCGGCCTCTGCTTCGGTAAGCCACTCGTGAAACACATTGAGCGGATCGAGGGAGCTCCAGGTGTTGGTTTCCTCATCCATCCTCTGATCGTAAGCCAAGGCCAGGGTGGTGGAAGTGTTCCTGTTTTTACTCGATCAACCATCGGCTTGTGGCACGCTCGGCTAAAGGCAGCCTTCGACACAAGCTGTATCTGGTGCGATGCGCCTTTACCAGACTGCTGTGCCGTGCCTGAGTGTGCAACTGGAGACCGGGCTGCTGGTAGGCGCGGTTGGCGGCCAGCACACGATCGACCTGGCAGAGCCGCTGCTGCGTCCTGGTACCACCAACACGACGGAGCTAGGCTTCTCGGCGCCCAACCACTTTCAGAATGCACAGACTGCTACAGGCATAGCGAGTGGAGTCAGCGATCTCTCCGTGGGCTGGAAGCAGCAGCTTGGGCCGCTGCATGGCGCAGACCTCGCGATCATCGCGCAGGTAAGCCTGCCGAGCGGAGCGCATGCGCTCACGAGCCACGGGTATGGCGCGACGGTGCAGGGGCCCTGGTCTCGCAAAGTGTCTTCGGCATGGACGATTGCCGGCATGCTCTCCGCCTCATGGCCGACAGAAAACGACCGCCGCAATCTTACCGGGCAGGCATCGACTCTGGCAGATCGCCAGCTGACAACACCGTGGGATATGTTCGTCGAGTACTCGGGCAACGATCCATCGCGCGGTGGCCCGCAACATATCCTGCAATTCGGCACGGCGTACAAAATAGGTACGCATCAACAGGTTGACGTGCGTGGTGGGGTCGGCTTCGCAAGTTACCGCGCAGACACCATCCTTGGTGCTGGTTACTCCGTGCGCTTTGACACGAAGCGCCCACGACCCCGACGAGTGACCAGCGGTCTTTGCTGCGGTCTCATCCGGCCGGATGATCCATGGGCTGCTCATGAAGTAAGCGGAGTCTTCAATCTGGCTGAAACAAAGCTGCGAGAGAATAGGAGCGATGACTCCTGCGCTTGCTCATCTTCTCCTGCCTTTGATCGTAGCCGTAAGCATCCTGCTCATGCTGATGCGTCCCAGAGATATTGCCGAGGTGTACTGGATTGCTGGCGGCGTTGTGCTGCTTCTGGCGCTGCGCCTTGTGCCGCTGCAGCTTGCTGGGCACGCGGCAGCCAAGGGCTCCGACGTCTACCTCTTCCTCATCGGCATGATGCTGCTCTCAGAGCTTGCGCGCGAGCAGGGCGTGTTCGACTGGCTTTCCTCCATCGCGATCAAGGGCGCGAAAGGCTCGTGCGCGCGCCTCTTTTCGCTCGTCTATGGCATTGGCACACTGGTTACGATCTTCATGTCGAACGACGCAACAGCGGTTGTGCTTACCCCGGCGATCCTGGCAGCTGTCCGCAAGGCAAAGGTTGAGCCGCTACCCTACCTGTTCGTGTGCGCGTTGATTGCCAACGCTGCTTCCTTTGTTCTGCCTATCTCGAATCCCGCCAACCTGGTTGTCTTTCATGGCAGCGCCATGCCTCCGCTCGGCCAGTGGCTCGCCTCGTTCCTCGTTCCTTCGATTGTGTCGATCGCTGCCACTTACGTGGTCATGCGGCTGATCTTCCGCAAGGATCTGCGGGCGACCATGGACACGAAAGCAGAAACCCAGCCGCTCCGCAGCGAGAGCAAGCTCGTGCTCGCTGGCCTGGTGCTCATGATTGCAACCCTGCTCACGGCATCGTTGCTCAAGAAAAGTTTGGGCCTGCCCACCTGCATCGCCGCTCTTGGAACGACCGCAGTGGTTTCCATCAAGGCGAAGAGCAACCCGCTCAGGCTCGCGCGCGAGATCAGCTGGCGCACGCTGGTGCTGGTAGCAGGGCTTTTCATCATGGTCGACGCGGTGGAGAGTATGGGCGCGCTTCAGCTTACCCAGCGGTGGCTTACCGCGGCTGAAAAGCTCGCGTCGCCCGTCGCTGCGCTGGTCGTAGGATTCTTGGTTGCCGTGAGTAACAACCTGGTAAACAATCTCCCGCTTGGTCTCATCGCCGGGGGCACGCTTGAGGCGGCGCGCACGCATGGCCTGGTGGCGCATGCAGTGCTGATCGGCGTGGACCTGGGCCCGAACCTGTCGATCACAGGATCGCTGGCGACCATCCTCTGGCTGCTCGCCCTGCGCAAGGAGAAGCTTGAGGTGAGCTTCTGGGGCTTTATAAAGGTTGGCGCAGTCGCCATGCCAGTGGCGCTTCTTGCCTCCCTGGGCAGCGCCATCTTGCTTGCAGGCTTCACTCATTCGCACTAAGGAGAACCACCGTGAACGCAGCATGGATCGTCCCTTTTATCGTGCTTGGCGGAGCACTGCAGTCATGCGGTGCCGCCATGAATGGTCAGCTGAACAAGTCGCTCGTCAATCCTTGGCTGGCTTCGGCTGTGTCGTTCGCGCTGATCACATTTTTCTTCACCGGCGCATTCCTGATCATGCCGCATCCGCTGCCAACTACCAGGGATCTCTCCACGCTCCCGTGGTGGGCTGTGATCGGCGGCCTGGTCGGAGCAGTGCAGGTGTATGCCGGACTGACCCTGGTGAACAAGGTAGGCGCGGGCCCTTTCATGGGCCTCACGGTAACGGCTGCCCTGCTGGCTTCGCTTGCCATCGATCACTTCGGCTGGTTCCGCATGCAACCGCACCCTATCAACCTGTGGCGAGCGGTAGGCGGGGTCCTGCTTGTGGGTGGGGTGACGCTGATCGCTAGGTTCTAAACGGCCGCAGGCGCGGCTAATGGGTGGTGAGCCCGCTGGGACTCGAACCCAGGACCCACGGCTTAAAAGGCCGATGCTCTACCAACTGAGCTACGAGCTCACACAAGCATAAGTTTACCTTACTTGCACACGCAGGCGAGCAGGGCGGCCGAGCATGTGCTTTGGTGCTATCGCTCTCGTCTGGCCTTCTGCATCGGCACTACCTGCACGGTCGTATCACGCATCTCGTTCAAAAAATCGTTGATGACCGATCCGCGCAGCAGCAGGTCAAGCCTGGAGCGGGCTGTCTGCCCAAAGACCACGTGCGAGATGCTCTCGCGCTTTGCAAACGCGATCAGCGCCTCACCGACTTTCTTGTCTGTCAAGGTAACTATTTTGGCGCCGAGGCTCTTGGCCAGCCTGCGATACTCCTCCAGGCGCTCAGCCGCGGCTGGATCTTCTGGCCCCTGGCGGTTTGGCCCCTGGACGTAAACCGCATACCAGTTCGTCGCCAGGCGCCCTGCGATACGCGCGCCCACGCGCACCAGCCGGTCCGTGCCCGGACGGTGCGAGAGGCACACCATCACCCTTTCAGGGATCGGCGCCTGCTCAAGACCCTGCACCCGCCGGTACTCTGATGCGGCCGTTGATACCTGCTCTGCTGTGGTGCGCAGGGCAAGCTCGCGCAGCATGGTCAGGTTGCCTTTGCGAAAGAAGTTCGCGAGCGCCTGCTCGATCTTTTCAGGCTTGTAGATTTTGCCGGCGCGCAAACGCGAGCGCAGCTCGTCGATTGGAATGTCGACGTTGACCACTTCGTCAGCGCGACGCAGGAAGCTATCCGGGATCGTCTCGCGGATGGTCGTGTTGGCCGAACGGGCGACCGCGTCGTTGAGCGTCTCCAGGTGCTGCACGTTGACGGCTGTCTCGACGTTGATGCCGGCCTCGATCAGCTCCAGCACATCCTCATACCGCTTCCGATTGCGCGAGCCGGGCACGTTGGTGTGGGCCAGTTCATCGACGAGCACCGTGTGCGGCTTGCGCGCCAGGATCGCATCCAGGTCCATCTCCTCCAGCGTGACGGACCGATACTCAATACGTTTTAGCGGGATCGCTTCAAGGCCGGCGAGCAGCGCGACCGTGTCGGCACGGCCATGCGTCTCGACCATGCCGAGCACCACGTCCACACCCTGCTTGGTGAGTTCGTGCGCGTGCTCCAGCATCGTGTAGGTCTTGCCTACCCCTGGCGCCGCACCGATGTAGACGCGCAGCCGTGCCTTGCCTTCGCCCGAGTTCTCACGAACCGCCTGCTCGTGCGCGGTCAGCTCGCGCAGCGTCTGTGAGGGCTGTTCATCTTCTGGTGAGGGAGGCTGGGTGTAGGGCGGCATGCTCAGCCGGCCTCCACAGGGTGGCGCGTCTCGGTGGCTACCACGATGGGCAGGCTGAAGGTGAAGGTGCTGCCCTGGCCCAGGCGGCTTTCGACGGAGATCTGCCCACCCTGCGCCTCGACCAGTCGCCGCACCAGTGCAAGCCCCAAGCCTGTGCCTTCGCTTGAGCCTTCAGCGAAGCGGCCGAAGATCGTCGGCAGCCGTTCCGTTTCGATGCCGCGCCCGTTGTCGCGCACGCTGAACTGTACCGCGTCCTTGCGCTCGACTGCCTCCAGCAGGATCAGCCCGTTGTCGGGCGTGTGCCGCAGGGCGTTGGTAAGCAGGTTCTCCAGGATCGAGCGCAGTGCACGCCGCTCTCCCTGCACACGCGACAGATCAGCGTAGGCGCGGACCTCGACCTCGAGGCCGCGCGCCTGGGCCTGTGCCCGGATGCTCTCGCGGGCATCGCGCAGCAGGTCAACCGGGCGCAACGGTTCGACGCGTAACGCGCGCCGTCCGCTCTCCAGCTCGGAGACAGCGAAGAGGTCCGCCATCAAATCTTCGAGCCGCTCGGCCTCGCCCTGCGCGCCGTCGACCACGTCTGCCTGCAGCGCGCGCAGCTCGCCTGCATACCCGCGGGCCAGCGCGTGCAGGGCAAGCCGCAGCTTCTGCAGCGGGTCACGCAGCTTTTGCGAGGCGACCGATAGAAAGCGCGTCTTGAAGCGATCGAGATCCTGCATCTCGGTCACATCCTCAAGCACGCTGACTGCCCCCAGCAGGCGGCCATCGGCATCGCGCATGGGCGTGGTGCGCAGGCGGTAGCCACGCTGCGAGGTGCCGATGCGCATGGGCAGCGATGCCGCGTCACCCTCGGCTGCGTCCTGGGTCGGCTGGCCTGCTACAGGCCGCTGCATCGACAGGGCGCTGCGGATAGCAGAGAGAATCTTGTCGCCGCCCGGCGTGTTGGTAAGCGCCAAGCGGTCTGGCGCGGAACTGCCGAGCAGCTCGCGTGCCGCCTGGTTCAGCTTGAGCAGCTGCCCACGCGCATCGGTGACAATGACCGGCTCGAAGATCGATTGCACAACCGCGTCGGTGAGCTGGTGCTCCATCTGGCGGCGGCCGGATTCGGTCTCCCGCAGGTCGCGCAGGCGAATGGCCATCCGGTTGAGCTCGGTCGCAATGATGCCCAGGTCGTCGGCCACGCTCCACTCGATGCGCTGGTCAAGATCCCCCTGGCCAATGCGGCGGGCAGCGCGCGCGGTGCGACGCAGCGGTTGGCGCACGAAGAAGATCATGGCGGCGGAGAGCGCGATGGCGGTAAGGATGCTGGCTCCGCAGGCGCCGATCAATCGTGCGCGCAGGCTCTCGCGCGCCAGGGCCAGGTCGGCCACCAGGTGTTCGCGTTGATCGCGTACCTGCTCGAGCTTGGTCGACAGGCTGCGGTCGACCGGCTCAAGCAATCGCGCGGCCGCTTGGCGCGCAGGCCTGTCGGCGGAGCGCGCCAGCCGGTTCTGAATGTTCGTGTGAATCTGCTCTTCGCTTGCGATCGACGGGGTATTGGCAACGAGCGAGAGCGCAGAGTGGGCAGCCTCCAGGCGTGCCCGGGTACCCTCAGCCTGCGCGCGCAACTCGGCAGCGGTGACCGGGTGCACGGGGGCCGGCAGGGCTGGGCGGCTGGCTTGAGCGGCCGTGTTTGCAGTTTCTGCTGGCGTGCCAGGCTCGTCCCCAAGCAGGCTGCGCTCGATCAGGATCTGCTCGCGCGCGAGCGCTCCCTGCGCAATGGCCAACGCCCCTGCGGCTCGGTCGGCGTGGAGTTGCTTGGTGTCGAGCGCGTTCAGATTGACGAACGAGGTGCGGACCAGCATGCTGAGCCCGGTCACGAGCGCGATCAGCAGCAGGCAGCCCAGCAACAGTCGTTGGAAGAGGCTCAGCATAGGGGTTTAGGTGCAGGTCTGAGAGTAGCGGCAGGACCTTGCTGATGCAAGCAAGGCCCTGTTTACTGAGGAGAGCTGGTGAGCCGGCACACCTGCATTACTGCATTGCGGTAGGGGCATGGGAATGCGGTGGTGGCCTGCGGCGAGAGAAGAATCCAGCCGACGCCTGATCCGCTCAGCTGTTGCACCCGCTGACGATCGGAATGGTGGTCCAACAGGAGCTGCCGGTCGCGGTTGGCAGCCCAGACCGGCGCAAGCCCTGGCAGGAGGGAGGCAACACCTTCATCCTTGACGTCGGTGAGCAGGCTCCGTTCTGTCAAGGCGCGAAAGCCCTGCTCGCCCTCATTGCTCAGGTTTGGCAGTGCCGGGTCCATGGCAAAAAGCGCACTCTCCGGTGTGTTCCTGCGGATCCAGTCAAAGCCCTGTTCCCAGGGATTGTGCGAGGTAACGCCTGGTAGTTCCACATCCGGCAGGGTGGCGAAGACGCGCCGCTGCATCAGGAACATGCCGGCAGCAGTCATCGCGAGTAAACCATACCAGGCCGCTGCCCGCCCTCGACCGCTGGCCTGCTCACCAAGCACCCCGCCAAGCATGACCGAGCCGATGGCGTAGATGAGGTGATACATCCGCAGGAGCTGTACCCTGGCCAAGAAGTAGGGACCAGAAGGGTGCACCAGCACGAACGCACACACGCAGCTTGTCGCGCCTGCGATGAGAGCAGCGAGAGCAAGCCGGCCTACGAGCGTGTTGAGGCCGGAACGCTTCGCCGCCCAGCCCATCAGCACCAGGGGAGCGACGACCCCGACGATCTCGTACCAATGCCACACGGTAGGGAAGTAGAAATCGCGGCTTTGAATGGCCTCCCGGTAACTTGCTGTGACTGGCGTTGCGCGTGTCCCAAGGTAAACGGCCAAGCACGCGCCAAAAGCCCCGACACAGGCTGCGACCAGCCACCGCCAGCGCCGGTGCGAGACAAGCGCCAGGACCACGAGGAACGCGGTCAGAAACACGCCCATCTGGGGATGAAAGAGAAGGGTGGCTGCGCAGGCGATAAGAGTCAACCACTTCCTATCTTCAAGATAGGCAAGTACGGCAAAGGAACTTAGAAACGAGGAGAAGGATCGGGCCGTCAGATAAGGATCGATCAGCAGCAGTGCAGTCGCGGCGACAGGGATGGGCAAACAGGCAGCCGTGAGCAATGTCGCGCCCCATGCTGCCTGGTTACTCTTGAACAGCAGCCTGCCAAGTCGAAAGCAGACCGCGAGGAAACCGAACAGCAGCGCGACATAGGTGCACAGCAGGAGTAGATCGAGTGGCAGGTGCGTTGCCCGTTTCAGCTCGGCCATCACAAACGAGAAAGCTGAGAAACGTTCATGCGCTGCTACAAACGCGCCACCCTGTAAAAACAATCCAGGCTGGAGCCGCTTCTTGATGCCGGCCACGTAGATAGACGCATCCACTATGTACGGGTGATATCCATGCACCAGCATGGCGCAGGCAGTGATCGCGCCCAAAACGCCCGCATGCGCAGAACGCTGGGGGAAGGAAGCGGTGGTTGCTTTCTGCGGAGCCTGTCTATCTGCGAGAACGGGCAAACGCTCCTGCCTTCTGCAACCTGAACAATCCGCTGCTGTTGCCTAGTTTATCGTAGCCACGCGGCGAGGTTTTGCCGGCCCGGCAGAGGCATCGGGGCATGAACTGCAAGCACTTTCATCAGCAAGGCGCTGGGTCTTGTGCGACTTCCAGGTGAAGCGCTGCCGCTTACAGTTGCGCCTCTTCAAGGCTGAACTCCGGAGCGGTACTGGCAGGAAGTGCCTTCAGCGTGAACACCGGAGAATGGCCCAGGCCGGATTTCGCGAGCATGCAGCGAAGTGTCGTTTCGAGCACGCCCATGCCATAACGCACGCTGCGGCTAAAGCTGATCGAAGAGGCTTCTGCGAAATATCGCGTCGGGCAGGTCACCTCACCGATGCGTGCCTTGATAAGAATGCATTGCGCGAGCACCTGGTTATCGAAGACGAAGTCATCCGAGTTCTCCTTGAACGGGAGCGCCTCCAGCAGTTCGCGTGAGTACGCCCGATAGCCGGTGTGGTATTCCGAAAGGTGCGCGCCGAGCAGCAGGTTCTGAAAGCCGGTCAAAAAGCGATTGGCGATGTACTTGTACACAGGCATGCCGCCCCGCAGTGCTCCTCCGCCCAGGATGCGTGAACCAAGCGCCAGGTCGTAGACGCCGTAGGCGACCATGCTCGCCATGGCCGTGACCAGGAGAGGCGAGTACTGGTAATCCGGATGCATCATCACGACATCGGCGCCCTTGGCAAGCGCGCGCGTGTAACACGTCTTCTGATTGCCACCGTAGCCGTAGTTGCGATCGTGTACTTCGACCGACAAGCCCAGCCGCTGCGCCACGGCAACCGTGCCATCCTTGCTGTGGTCGTCGACAAGGATAATCTCATCCACAATTTCTGGTATCTCGCGAACGGTGGCGGTGAGGGTCTTCTCAGCGTTGTACGCCGGCATCACGACTATGATTCGTTTTCCGTTGATCATCTTGTTCGTTCACCATATACGGTGCAGCGACAAACGGGCAATGCGCCCCGCAGGAATGGCCTACGTCCGCTGATACCGCGCCAGCACGCCCTCCAGCGTCACCATGCCTTCGAGCGTACCCTTGCTCGCGCGGTTTGCAATCGGCAACAGCGGCCAGCGAGAAAAGTAGCGCAGCGCGGCGTCGAGTGGCAGGTCAGGGAAGAGGAGCGGCGTGCGCTCGGAGCCGCGGGGGCGTTCGGTGAGCGCGCGCTCCAGGCTGGTAGAGCCCGGGCGGCGGCCGGCCAGCTCGACCAGCTGCGCCAGCTCGACCAGTTCCTCGACGCGCATGGCGTAGCAGGTGCCATCGCTGAGCTTCACC
>CAZZYO010000046.1:0-27282 GCA_964658255.1 Candidatus Babeliales bacterium | reverse complement strand
GGTTTACCCTGCCGCCACTGTTACCAGCGGCGCGGTGCGCTCTTACCGCACCTTTTCACCCTTACCTGCTGTCCGCTTGCGCGGCCTGCCGGCGGTATCTTCTCTGTGGCACTGGCCGTCTCGCGGCCTTCACGCCGCGATCCCGGACGTTATCCGGCACACTGCCCTGTGGAGTTCGGACTTTCCTCCCCCGTTTCTACAAACGGCGGCGGCCGCCCGGCTGCTCGCAGCCTTGATGATACAGCCAGGACGGGCACCCTCCATGCCACCACTGCTCCGCTCGTGCGCGCCAATCAGCCGAGTGGAAGCTGGCGCGCGCATCAAATCCAGTTTCGAGCGCAGTCATTCGTAGTACACCGGCCTTCAGGCGGTAAGGTATGATCGCGTTGCTCTGCCGTGTGGCTCTTGTCTCCCTGAGACGCGGACCTTGCGGCAGGTGTACGACCCTGGAAAACTCCCGGGTGGCTGGCCCGACCCTGAAGCCAGATACTTCCGCTCCACAAAGGCGAGCTTAATGAGCGTGCACCTGATCAACCCCAGCGACAACTCCTTCGGCACCGCAGTCATTACGCCGCGCTGGCTTTTTGTCCTTGCCGCGGCCACTCCCGCCTCGGCTGGCGATCCAATCCTGGTCGATGAGTCCCTGGAGCCACTTGACCCGGAGACGATTGCTGCGGGCGACGTGGTCGGCATCAGCGTGCACACGGGCAACGCGCTGCGTGGATACGAGGTGGGCCGCCTGGCGCGGGCGCGCGGGGCCTGGGTAGTCTATGGCGGTATCCATGCAACGCTGTTCCCGGAGGAATCGTTTGAGCTGGGCCAGGCGCACTGCGTTGCCCGCGGCGATGGCGACGTCGTTTGGGGCCAGATCGTGCTGGACTGCCTGGCGGGGAAGCCGGGCGGCTTGTACGAGGGCGGCAAGCTGGAGGGCGACCAGTTCCTCGCAGCTCGCTGGGATCTGATGGACGCCTCAAAGTACATGTGGGCCTCGGTGCAGACAATCCGCGGGTGCCCGAAGCATTGCTCTTTCTGTTCCGTATGGCGGACCGACGGGCAGAAGCCGCGGCAGCGATCGTTTGAGCGAGTCATCGACGAGATCGTCGATCTTCGCCGCAAGGGCTTCCGCTTTATTGCTTTGGCCGACGATAATTTTTATCCGGTAACAAAAACAGACCTCCGGCTGGCGCGCGAGCAAGGCAATGCCGAGAAGGTAGCGTCGCTCACCGCCGTGCGGGAAGAACGCTTCCTGCTGATGGCCGAGATGGCCAAGCTGCCGAAGGACATGGTCTTTTTCACCCAGATCACGATGGAGTCGGCCGAGGACGGCGAGTTCCTGGATGCGATGAAGCGGGCGAATATCAAGGGTGCGCTGGTTGGGGTGGAGGCAGTGACGCCAGAAGGATTGAAGGCGGTCTTCAAGGACTTCAACTACTCGGGTGACCGGCTGATTGAGCAGTTGCAGACATTCAAAAAGCACGGCGTGCACGTGCTGGGATCGTTTATCTTTGGCCTGCCGACAGACAAGCCAAGCACCTTCAGCGCGACGGTTGAGTTAGCGATCAAGGCCGATGTGACCTTCGCCCAGTTTGTGATGATGACGCCATTCCCCGGGACGGTCGACTTTATCAAGTGGGAGAAGGAGCAGTCAGTCAATCCCACGCTGGTCGATGGCGTACCGATCACGCGCTACTGGCTTATCCCCATCTCAAAGCGGCCAAAGATGTTTACGCCTCACCCGCTGATGAGCTCGGAAGAGATCAAGATGCGGACCCAGGGTGTGTGGGATCGCTTCTACGAGTGGGGACCGGTCTGGCAGCGGTCGGGCTGTGTGGTTAGCCCGAAATCACGCGTAGCCTTTATGCTGCTGTCCAAGTTATACCGGCAGATGTATGCAGGCACTGGTATCTCAACAGACAGTGCGCGCAAGCAAAAAGCAAAGACCTCGGCGCGCTTTATCGCGCGGCAGGCACATAAGCTGTTCGTCGCCAAACCTATGCCGGAGTTAGTGGAGCGGGTGTGGGCACCGCGTGCGGGCGTAAGCGCGCCGCGGCCTAAGTTGGTGACGCTAGGGTAAAGAGATTCAGGACGTAATGATCAGAGAGTGATCAATCGCGCTTTGCTGAGTGCGACGCGCATGGCCTACGGCCCGAGAGGGCAAGCCGAGTCCAAGGATTGGCGGCAGCAGCAAAAGTGCCGCCGCGAACCCGTCGAACCAGGTCCTTCTGCCGCGAGGGCTTGAGAAGCAGCCATACGAGCATCGCGAATGCAGCCCGGCCCGTCACTACCTCGACTCGGCAACCACCGCGTACGTAATGGGAGACGAAAGCTGTTCCCACGGAGGGCAACTACGATCACTCTCCGTGGCCTCATTTATGCGGATAGTGAACAAGATGGTGATGCTGTTGTTAGAAAACCAGGCGTGCGATTTCGCTCACAGGAAAAGCAGTGCTTGTGCCGTTGAGCGAAAACTGACGTTGCGGCTTGCGGGCACCCTCTCCATATCGCTCAATGTCCCGGTCTGCGGGTCGACGACGTAGATTGCGAGATGCGCATCTGTTCGCAGTCGGCAAGCTTGCGCCTGAGGCGGAGGTGGTAGTCCTCCGGACTGAGCACCTCGAAGACCGCCAGCGGAGGCTCGGTGGCGGTTACTCCTGGGGGAGCGAGGCGTACAGGATCGGGACATCGGGGAGACTCGCCGTACGCTAGGGTAGCGAGCTCATACCGCGACGCTGACAGCCTCCCTGCGCCAGCTGTAGAGAGGGAACTGCTCGGCAAGATCGAGAACTTCGGCGCGGATCCGGGCAAGCGCGGCGGGATCGTTCCGCTGTTCAAGGGCGCGGGTGATCCAGGTGGCGATCAGGGCCATCTCCGCCTCGCGCATGCCGCGCGTGGTGAGCGCCGGCGTCCCAAGGCGTATGCCCGAGGGCTTGAGCGGCGGGTTCGTGTCGTAGGGGATCGCGTTCTTATTGACGGTGATGCCGGCCTCCCCCAGAGCATGCTCGGCTTCGGACCCCAGCATGCCCTTTTCGAAGACGTCGACCAGCAGCAGGTGCGTGTCGGTTCCGCCGGAGATGATGCGGTAGCCGCGCTCAGCCAGCGCCACCGCAAGCGCGCGGGCGTTTGCAACCACCTGTGCGGCGTAGGTCTTGAAGCTGGGCTCAAGTGCCTCGCGAAAAGCGACTGCCTTGGCAGCAATGATGTGCACGAGCGGCCCGCCCTGCTGGCCGGGGAAGACAGACTTGTCCACGTTCTTCGCGTCATCAGCGTTGCCGGCGAGAATCAAACCCGAACGAGGGCCGCGCAGGGTCTTGTGCGTAGTCGTGGTGACGATGTGCGCATGAGGGATTGGCGAGGGGTGCGCGCCGCCAGCCACGAGGCCAGAGAAGTGGGCCATATCGACCAGGAAGTAGGCGCCAACCTTGTCCGCGATCGCGCGCATGCGCGGGAAGTCGAGCACCCGGGCGTAGGCGCTGCCGCCGCCGATCAGCAACTTCGGCTGTTCCCGCTCGGCGATCTGTTCGAGCTCGTCATAGTCGAGCTGCTCGGTGTCGCGACGCACGGAGTAGCTGGCGACCTTGTAGAGCTTGCCGGAGAAGTTAAGCTTGTGCCCGTGGGTGAGGTGGCCACCATGCGCCAGGTCGAGGCCGAGAATGGTGTCGCCGGTCTGGAGTAGCGCCATATACGCGGCCGCGTTCGCCTGCGAGCCGGAGTGGGGCTGGACGTTGGCGTACGCGGCGCCGAACAGGGCCTTTGCGCGATCGCGGGCGAGCGTCTCGACGACGTCGGCATACTCGCACCCTCCGTAGTAGCGGCGCCCTGGGTACCCCTCGGCGTACTTGTTGGTAAACACCGAACCCGCAGCCTCGAGCACCGCTTCCGAAACGAAGTTTTCTGACGCAATCATCTCGAGGCCATCGTGCTGGCGCCGTGTCTCGTTGTCGATCGCCGCAGCGATCTGAGGGTCAGCCACGGCAAGCGGGCGGGCGAAGATATCCATGCGAACTATTGTATGACCCTGCTGCCCCGAGGCGGGAGAATCCGTGCCTGCCTGAGCTGGTCAAAAAGCTCGAAGAACGAGGCAGATGTCTCCTGGAAGCCGGTGAAGCCGAGCCGGCGGGAGCGCGTCATGTCGTTGACGCACTCGAGGGCGCGTCCAAGGTCGCCGTCGGTGTGCCACCAGGAGGCGAGGCGGGTGATGTCGGGCTCGGCGAGGTCGTGCTTTGCGGCGAGCGCGGCCCATGCTGGGCCGGCATCCGCCATGCGAGCTTCGAGTGGCGCCGTGGTGCCTTCCGGCGGCCCCTCAGGGTTGACGCCGAAGTAGGCAGCCAGCTGGGGCCACAGCCAGCGCCAGCGGAAGATGTCGCCATTGACCACGTTGAAAGCCTGGTTGTGCGCGGCCGGTGTCTCGGCTGTCCATGCCAGGTGCCGGGCGAGAAGGCGCGCGTCGGTTACGTCGGTAAGGGCATTCCATTGCAGGTGCGAGCCGGGGAAGACGAAGGGCTCACCTGTTTCTCGGCAAAGGGTGGCGTACACGGCGAGGGTGACGCCCATGTTCATGGCATTGCCAAGGGCAAAGCCGACGATCGAGTGGGGGCGGTGGACGCTCCAGGTAAAGCCATGGCGCGCGGCCGCGGCGAAGAGCACATCCTCCTGCGTGTAGTAGAAGTTAAGGCCGGGCAGGCGCGGGGTATCCTCGCGGAAGGGCGTTTCGGCGGCAGTCTGACCATAGGCCTCAAACGGCCCGAGGTACTGCTTGGTGCCGGTGATCAGGCCTGCGTGCTGCAGGCTTCCGGGGTAGGGAAGGGCGGCGAAAAGGTTCTCGACCATGGCCCCGTTGACGCGGACGTTTTCCGCCTCGGTCGGTTGGCGAAGCCAGCTGCAGAAGAAGACGTGGGTCGGTGTGAGCTGGGCGAGCGCTGCCTTCAGGGCAGCGGGGTCGAGCAGGTCCGCGGCAATAGGCTGGATGCCTAGCGTAGTGGCAGGCTTGCGGGCAAGCCCGTATACCTCCCAGCCCTGCGCGGCGAGGTGAGCGGCGAGGTTGCCGCCGGTGATACCGGTCGAGCCTATGACGAGTGCTTTGCGTGGGGGCATGAAAGTGGGATGCAGGCTGACTTACCGAAAGCTCGCGGCCGTGGGCGCCCGGCTTTGCTCATCACGGACAGCTGATCCCGGAAATCATGCGCCACACTTTCAACGGCGTTGGCAATCGCCCGTACTCTCGCGTGAATGGTTGCGCAAGGTCAGACTGGGTGCAGGAGGAAATTCTTATGACACCTGGTATTCCCTCGTTCTCTCAAGGTGGCTCTATCGATCTCGAACTCGTTCGGCAACAGGCGGAACAGCGGCAGTTGCCGCCAGCGCAGGAACAGCGGCGCGATAGTCAGGGCCAGTTCCAAAGCCACAAAGACCTGCCGGAGACTTCGGCGCGGTAGAGAGGATAAAGAACGTGCGGCAGTCGTCGGCATGGAGCGCTGCTTCTAGTCCGGCGATTTAACACGAAGCGTAGACCGCCAGGGCCTGGATCGACTCCGGTCCTGGCGGCAGCAGACGTTGCAACGATCGGCAATCCACTTCGTACTGCGCCTCCAGCGGCCTACAACCATCGCCAGGCGCCTTCCTACAAGTCAAGAGGTACCTGATTAAATGGAGGCGCCATAAAGCTGGGACGGTTCGAGCCATTTCCAGTCATCTGCCGGCAGTGCGCGAGACTCGTTCCGGAGCGCTTCCTTGCTGAAAATCCGGAAGGTGTATCAACGTGTGCCGACTTAGCTGGCTGACTATTTACAAGCTAAATGCCTGGTACACAAAGGACCCAAGATACCACCCGTCAAGGAACTTATAGGGCGTCTCCCCGGTAGTGTAGTGCCCGCAGGGCAAGACCCGCGATTCGTAAGGGATGCCGAGGGCGTCGAAGTTGCGCAGGACTTCCAGCGAAAACTCTTCCAGAAACGTCAGGTCGTAGGTGGCGTGGACGACCAGCGTTTGCCGGTTGCGCTTGGCGGCGGTGTCGCGGTAGCGCTGCATGTAGTGGACCGGGCTGATGGCGCTCCAGAGGGCGTTGAGGCGGGGTTGGGTAAGCCCGGCCTGCTCGAAGGCGGCGCGGACGTGGCGGGTGCTCTGGCCGGTCCAGACTACGTCGCCGAAGGAAGTGCTGGCGTGGTTGAAGGCGCAGACCTCGAGGCGCTCGTCGTGAGCGGCGGCTAGAAAGGCGTAGCAGCTGCCGAGCGAGGTGCCCAGCACGCCGAACCGGTGGTAGCCCTGCGCCTCGAGCCAGTCGAGGCAGCAGCGGATATCGACCACGGCCTGCTGGCAGGCGGCGAGCGTGCGGCCGAGGTTCGACGACACGGCGTAGTCGGAGCGTTCAAGCTCGGCGGGACGCCGGATGTCGTGGTAAGGCTTCGACAGGCGGAGAGCGGAGACGCCGAAGCGGTTGAACAGGGTGCAGAGCGCGTTGTGGGAGAAGGCGTCGGCGTTCCACTGGGGCATGACGATGATGGCCTTACGGGGCTGCGCGCCGGTCTGCTCGTCAGCCGGCGCGGGGTACCAGCGGGCGTTGACCAGGTCGTTCTCGGGGTAGGGCGTGCGGATAGGCGAGGTGAAGCGGAGAAACTCGGCCTGGGGCAGCTCGCCACGCTCGGCACGGGCTTTCAGGTCGGCGTCCTGGGCAAGTGTCTCCGGGCGGACGTTGGTGGGGAAGAGCGCGGGATGGCGGCGCTCGAGCCGGTAGTCTGTCGGCGGGGCGTAGTTGAAGAAGGAGTCGCTGTCACAGAGGATGGCCTGGTTGATGGCGAGCAGGGCTGCTTCGGGGTCGGTCGAAAGCGACGCCGGGTGCGCGTCGGTGTAGTTCTTGAGCCAGTCAAAGCCCCATTCGAGCGGGCGGACGATGCGGTTCTCATCGCGGGTGGTAAGGTCGGTCTCCCAGCGGTACATCCATCGTGCATAAAGCTTTCCGAGCATATTTATGGATGGTAACGGAAGCATGTGCGGGAGGGCGCTGGACAGGAGACGGCTACGGTCAGCAGCACGTCTTTCGCTTTGCTCACGATGACCGAGCCCTCTTTGCAGGTTGACATAGAGCCATGCTTCGAAGGCGAATGTGGGTCGCGGGATCAGTGGAAGCGAGGTCAGGCGCTCTATGGGTGATAAGTCAATGCTGGGGTAGCTGCGCTCTGCGCTCGACGCCTGGATATCAGTCCAACCCTCTGGATGAACTCACTCACGCACCTGCAATACTTCGCAGTTGGAATCGGCCTCAGTTCAATAGTCGGCGACAGAGCAATCCGGCTAAACAGAGCTATTCGTGTCTTGATGATGTGCGCGAGTCTGGCCCTGTTCTTCATAGCCAACTTCTATTTCGACGCCTAGATGTACGCTGACCAGGCGTCCCTGGGGCGCACTTATCCAGGTTATCTGCTGGCCGGGGTGGCGGTGACGTTGATACTCCTCGCGACGCTTGGTAGCAACGTGGGCCATTCCTCCCAACTTCGCTATCTTGGGACTATCAGCTACGGCCCTTATGTGTACCACTTTCCCGTTCTTGAGCTCTGCGAAACCGTTTGGACGCACGTGACGAAACACAACGTTGCCTTGCTCACAGCGTCTACTGGTTTACCGCTGACCATCCTTCTGGCCGGGATCTCCTACAAGTACCTCGAGCATCCCTTCATCCGGCTCAAGGAGCGCTTCGCCACCGTTAAAACCAAGTCATAGAGGCTACTTGTGCAGCCTTTACAGCATGGGCGTACTACGGCGCGCTTAGTCGATCACCTGGCGGGGGACGCGAGATGCGACGCCGCACAGTATTTCATAGGGAATCGTGCCGCAGAGATCAGCGTGCTCCCAGGCTGTAATGCTCGCATTGATTGAGTTGCGTGGCTGTGCCCCGCTCGCTTGTTCCCCGAGAATGACTACCTCGTCTCCGATCGCAGCGCCGGGTATGTCAGTGACGTCGAGCAGGGTTTGATCCATAGAGATGCGGCCGGCGATCGGAGCGCGTCCGCCGCGCACCAGCATTGCACCCTGGTTCGAGAGCAGGCGATTGAGGCCATCTGCGTACCCGAGCGGGACCAATGCCAGGCGGGTAGGGCGGCTGGCTCGGAAGGTCGAGTTGTAGCCCGCCCCTTCACCAGGCGCGAGCAAGCGAAGAGAGGTTATGCGAGTCTTCCAGAAAAGCACGGGGCGGAGACTTTCCTGAGTGGAGGACTCAACCGCAGGGGCCGTGGCGGATAGCGTAAAGCGAACCGGATAGCCATACAGCGCCAGCCCGGGACGCAGCATGAGGTGTGCGCCGTGGCTCTTCGCAAGTGTCGCTAACATTGCCGTGTGGTGCTGGTCGCATACGGTGGCCGAGTTGCCGGCGTGGATCCAGGCGGCCCGGATGCCGGCATCGGCGAGTTGAGCAAGCGCCTCTTGAAAGCGCGCCAGCTGCCTGTCCGTGTCCGAAGCGGCCAGCTGCTCGGGTGCGCTGAAATGGGTCATCACGCCCTCGAGATACACCGGCCCACCCGGCGCAAGGTGCGGAAGAAGAGCAGCCAGCGGAGGACCGGGGGCTACACCCTGTCGGGCCATGCCGGTGTCAATCTCAAGGTGAACTGGTACCGACGCTGGCGCGAAACTCCGGCGCGAAGCCGCCTCCGATAAAAGGGCAAGTTGGTAGGGCTCCCACACCTGCGGGGTGAGGCCGCCGTCAAGCACCATGTCGGCCTCCCCATCCCACAGGCTCGACATTGCCAGGATGCGGGCTGCGGCAAGGTGGCTGGGCAGCACGCCCAGGGCTCGCCGCAGCATAATGCCTTCTTGCACAGACGTGACGCCGAGCCAGCTTGCGCCGGCTGCCGCAAGTGCCGGTCCGCAGACCTCAACGCCGTGGCCATAGGCATTGGCCTTGACGACGGCGAGCAGTTCCGCGGCAGGGGCTGTCCTGGCGACAGTAGAGCGGAGAAGGTGAAAGTTGCCGCGCAGGCGGTCGAGCGAGACCTCGGCCCAGACAGGTCGCGTGGACATGGCTACTGGGGTGGCTGCTTGTCAGCAGTAGAGGGTGCGGCCGGTGCGGCCCCCTTGTAGAGCAGGGGTATGTGGAAGGGCACGGCAGTGTTTGACTTTTTACCGGGCTGCTTCTGCTTATCCTCGGCCTGGTCAAACACGGCGGTACGCTGCGCGTGGATGCACACCCAGCTGGCGCGCGCCTGTTGGTAGACGTGCGTAAAGACGCCGCGCTCGTCAATAGCATGGGTGCCCGCGCGATAGTGGAGGATGTAAGTTCCATCGACGATCGACAAGTCGCCAAGCACACGCACGTTGACCGCGCGCTGCTCGATCGAGAGCAGGTCGCCGGAGGCGTGATCGAACATGCCGGAGATTAGCTGGTTGCGGGTGCTAATCGACCCGGCGGCTGAGATATCGACAAAGGTGGGAGCAAGCAAGAGCTCCAGCGCGTACTGATCCTTGTTCGCGAGAGCGGTGCTCCACTTGTCTTCAAGCTGTTGAAACTGCCTGGTAGCGGGAGCGGCCTCTGCCTGTTGCGCGCGAATTTCGCCGCTGGCGAGGCTTAACATTACAAGGAAAAGTGAAGCTGCTAGGGTACGACGGGTGCCGAGTTTCATCACGAGAGTCATCTATGATGATATCGTCGGCGACGACTGAGCGCAAAGCAGGCGTCCTGATTGCGCTCTGGTTGCTGCCCGCGTTGCGTAAGCACTGTTGTGGGTTCCGATGTGTGCCGATGTAGCACCAGGAGGCATGCGGATGAATGCGTCGACGATGGAGCAGGAAGCGATGGATCAGGTAAATGCCGGTGGGAACCAGGGTGTGCGCGGCCCGCGTGAAGATGCCGAACTGGTCGAGCTACTATCACGCACGAAGACCGAGTCTGGTCGCACGCTGCTGAGTCTGGCCGATGAGGGCCCGATGATGCTCGCATTTCTGCGCCACTTTGGGTGTGCTTCTGCGCGAGAGACGCTTGCCGACATTGCAAAGGCACGACCGGAGTTGGACAAGCGGCATGTGCGGCCCGTGTTTGTACACATGGGCTCGCCAGAGCGCGCACGCCCTTTTTTTAAACGCGCGGGCCTTGCGGACGCAGAGCGGGTCAGTGACCCCTCGACCGAGCTGTACCAGGCGCCGGTCTTTCACCTGCTCAAGAGCACCGTCATCCCCGAGTTTTTCTCGGGCACGCAGCTGGTGCTGCTAACCCAGCGCGCGGTATGGCGGTACGGGGTTGGCTCGGCAGGTAAGGAAGATGCAACCCAGCTGCCAGGGCTCTTCTTTATCCAGGATCGCCAGATCATCAAGGCATTTCGGCATAAGGGCGTGGCGGAAAGACCGGATTACGTGCGATTCGGCGTCTAGGCCCTCCGGTCCCAACGATCATCATGCGGCATGGTAGCCCCATTTCACGGTCGACCAGAAGCCATTCGAAGCCTCACGTACCTGGGCGCCCGGCCAAAGAACCTTGAGCAGCGTTATCGCTTTGCGCTAGCCATGAGTCCGCTCGATGGCTGAAGGTAGCTACAACCGGCCAACTCGAATCCGAGTTGGATTGCCAGATCAGGCCACGTTTTCCAGAGCTTCCACTGCAGGCCACAGGCACGCACAGGGGCAGGGTTCGGGTGGGACTTGGTGGGTCGTGAGCTCTCGGCTAAGCTGTCGAAATGGCAACCAGTACTCCTGAAATCCAGTTTGAGCGTGGACTCCCGGCATCGATTGACGCAGAGCGGTCGATCCTGGGCGCGGTGCTGCTCGACAACCATGCCTTTAACGAGGCAGCCGAACGGCTGACGCACGATGACTTCGCACTGGACCAGCACCGGCGCATTTTTCTGAGAATGTCGGAGCTGATCGACGCCGGTCGCGCGGTCGATATCGTCACGCTCGCCGAGGAACTGGCCAAGCGCAAGGAGGTGGAGTCGGTGGGCGGGGTGGCCTACCTGGCTTCGCTCACCGAAAACCTGCCGCGGCGGATTTCGATAGAAGAGTATGTCCGGATCGTCAAGGATAAGTCGCTGCTGCGGCAGCTGATCAACGTTTGCTCGTCTGCCATTACGCGGGCGGCCGACCAGTCGGACGAGGCGCTCGAAGTCTTGAATGCGGCCGAGAGCGCGCTGCTTGAGGTTACCGAGCACGGCATTCAGCGCGGCTTTACCGGCATCCCGGAGATCGTTCGCGACAGCTTCGGCACGATCGACAACTTATATAAAGAAGGGCGAGAAGTTACTGGCCTCGCGACCCACTTTACCGATTTCGACAAGATGACGAGCGGGCTGCAGAAGTCGGAGCTTACCATTATCGCGGCCCGACCTTCGATGGGCAAGACCGCCTGGGCGATCAACATCGCGCAGAACGCAGCCGTGCGTGGTGGAAGCGTGGTCGCGGTGTTTTCGCTCGAGATGTCCAAGGAGTCGCTGCTGCGGCGCATGTTGGCGTCAGAAGCGCTGGTTGATTCGCAGAAGATTCAGAAGGGCTTCCTGATGCGGGAAGACAAGGACAAGCTGACTTCGGCGCTGGACAGGTTAGTCGAGGCGAAGATATTCATCGATGACACGCCGGGCATCTCGTTGACCGAGATGCGGGCCAAGGCGCGGCGGCTGCGGCAGATGACCGGGCGGCTTGACCTGATCGTGATCGATTATCTGCAGTTGATGTCGGGATCGGCCCTGGGGCCTGGTAGCAAGCGGTACGAGAACCGGACCCAGGAGGTGTCTGCGGTATCGCGCGGGCTGAAGGCACTGGCCAAGGAGCTGAACGTGCCGGTGATTGCGCTCTCGCAGCTGTCGAGAGCGAGCGAGCAGCGCGGCGGCGATAAGAAGCCGATGCTGTCAGATTTGCGGGAGTCGGGATCGATCGAGCAGGACGCGGACGTGGTCGCGTTTATTCATCGGGAGAGTTACTACAACCGTGACGAGAACGGCCAGCCCGATCCGGATACGGAGGGGAAGGCGGAGATCATTATTGCCAAGCAGAGGAACGGACCTACGGGGTCGGTGCACCTGGCTTATCTGAGCAAGTGCACGCGCTTTGAGAACCTGGCGTTGGCAGGCGGGGAGTATTAGTCACAACTGGGAGCGGCGGAGCCCAAGCACCTCGATCAGGCCCGGATGAACTCTCAGTCGAACGGCTGTTGGATCGAATCTGGTTTTGGACTCGCGGTAGCGAAAAACATACTCTGAACCGCCAAAACCGCGACCGCCTGCCTTGTAAAAACCTACGACCGAGAAGTTATACAGCTCCTCAATTATTTCCGCTAAACGCTGGCCCTCGTTAGGCAATTGCTGGAGGACGGCCTGCTCTAATTCGGTCTTATCAAACTGCCACTTCCCCAGAGTACGAAGGCTGTCTAGGTATCTTTCGTACTTTGGCAGATGCTTGTGTATTTCATCGTCCATCTCACTGAGAAAATATTCGCTGAAATCGGGACGCGCGTCGTGGACATCGACATTATCTATTTTCGACGAGTCGTCATCCTTAGACTGGTCGACAGAAGCTATTCGTTCTTTGAATCTAGCAAGAGCACTATTTGCAAACTTAATCATATCTCTCGGTCGCAAATAGGTACGATCACAAATGTGATCGTACTTCGTCTGGCGCCCCGGCATCTCACGAGTCTCGTTGAAGACACTCTCCCACGAAACACGCTCTGGAGCGTCTCCTTCGCTTAGAAGAATACTGAACCGATTCTCCATAAGAGATTTGAGCGTCTTCTTCGTGCGCGAGGTGTCCCACTCGATGCGAGATGCATAGTTCTCGGTCATCTTGTTCTTATCTTCGAAATGAAGTATGTCGTAGATGTCGTCTCGAAGAAAGACTACCGTAAAGAGCCGAGCGTCACTTTGCTTTGCGGCTATGTTGAGATCGCGGCAGGCAAGAAGAAGTCCTATCAGCCGACTCTTGTATTCCTGTGAATCAGTCTCAAATCCTAAGTCAAGCTGATCAAACGCGATCATATATGTATGTTTAGGGTTGAGACACCGAAGCAGCGTCTCCTGGACCACCTTGTTAACTTCCTGAACTATAGTAGGCAACTCACTAATCGGCACTGACTCGGGTGCAATTCCGGCTTTCAGTACTTTGAAATCCAACGCGAAGTGAGGTTTTATTCGAAGATGTCTCGTCGGAAGGAATATCTGGGCAAGGTCAGGATCGCGACTGCCATAGGTATCTACGACAAACGATTCGAGGCGAACCATATCGTCCATCGCGCTACTATCAACGGGTATCGAATTATCCTGGTTTAATACTAATTTCGCTGCGGACATGAGTATCAGGTATTTCCAGCTATGCGTATACTTGTCGAACTCGGGAATTCCGATGCGAGCCTGCCGCTCGTGATAATGCCATGGGTAGTCCGAAAAAGTATGGCCGAAGGAGAAAAAGTTAGGGGATCGGGTTGTAATCAGTTTCTTAAAGATGGCAGTCTTGCCGCTGCCCTTTTTCCCGAGTATCAAATGCCGCTTCAAAGAAAGTATGTCTACATAAGCTTCATGATCCTGAAACGCTTGGAGAAGAAGATCATCACTGTCTGCGTCGGTTCCGCCGAAGTTCTCAACGGTTTCTAACGTTTTCATCTGCAAACTCCGACCTTTATTCACTTCCTGCAATGTCGAACCATAACATATCTCCTCAGGCCCTGCTGTCAAGTGGCTTGCACGTGGCTTTCGCTGCTTAAAGCTAAGGCGGCTATTCATATGGGAGTCCGTCTCGCCGAGCTCTTGTGTATGGCAGATGGTGTTTTGCTTGACACACGCGAGCTTGACTGTGAACTTCTTGACAGAACCTCGTCGCGGTCTAGGCGAACTCTCGATGCAACTTCGGCAATAGCTTCGCACTCCGCTTGGAGAATCACGAAGTCACTTTACGGATGCGCCTTCACTTACTAGCATTCTCCTATTTACTCCGCCGTAATCGACGGTGTACCTTGCTCCCGATGCGTTTATACGTCTGCCCTGGTATTTTTCTGCTCCTGGCGCTCACCGGCTGCGCGCTGCCGGTGGTGCAGCGGGTGGGGGAGTTCTCTTCAAAGGCGGCCCCGACCATCGTCGACGAGCGCGGGGTGTACGAGCTCGTCGAGGCCACCCACGCGCGGCGGCTACGGATCGAGCGGATTGCCAACTACGAGACCACCTCGATGCTGGCTCCTGTGCCCGAGACTCGCTTTGGCGGAGAGGCCGACATACGCGCCCGGGTGCAGGTGCTGGACCTGCTCCAGGCCTACATCGACGGCCTGGCGGACGTCAGCGGGAACGGCGCGCGCGACAAGGTCGACAAGGCCAGCAGGTCGGCCGCGATCCAGATCGGCACGAGCATCAAGAACGACCTGCCGGCGCTGACCAGGTCTTCCACTTCGCCGGTCACCGACACGGAGGTGTCGGCTGCCGGGAGGGCGATTGACGGTCTCGGTACACTGCTGCTGGAGCGTAGGCGCTCACGCGAGCTGCCGGCCATCCTCGAGCAGGGCGATGGGCCGGTAAGCACTCTCTGCGAGCTGCTGCGCAAGGACCTTGGCGATCCGCAGACGAGCGGCCTGCGCCACATGCTGCGGACCGATTTTGAGGCGATCGAGACAGCCGAGGATGCTGCGATTCGCGACCACCCGAAGGCCTACAGCTACCCCGAACGGCGCGAGGCGATTGAGGCGCTCTTTGCCGAGCAGGAGAAGCAGGCGGCGGCGGATGCGGCGCTGGCTAAGGCGGATGCGGCGCTGCTGGAGCTCGAAAGGACGCATGCCGAGCTGGCGAGGACAGCGCGGCAGACGCACGCGCCCGGCTTTCGCGCGCTGCTGGCGCAGCTGGTAGCGGAGGGCAGGCGGCTGAGCGAGCTCGAAGGCTCGGCGAGCAGGTAAGGCAGAAGGGGGCAGACGCGCATGGCAGAGCTTACGCTCGATGAACAGGCATACCAGGCAAACCTGCAGCGGCTCTACGAAAAGCTGCGCGCCACAAGCGCCGACCCCAACACGCCGATTCCTCTGCGGAAGGCGATCCAGCCACACGTGCAGGCCGTGGCCACGGAGCTGGACGAGCTTGATGAAGGGCTGCTGCACCGCGGAACGGTGGAGCTGCAGGCTGCCGCCGGGCAGATGGCGCCGGCGATGAAGCTGCTATCGACGCTGAAGAGCGACCTGGACAAGATTGGCCATGAGATACAGCTCGCGGTGACGATCTCCGGGTATGTGGAGCAGGCCATCGAGACGCTGAAGCCGCTGCTGGGGTAAGCCGGGGGTTGAGCTTCGGGGAAGGGCGAGGGTGCGACGGCTCAAGGGTGCGACGAGCAACCGCAGGTTCTTCGCTTTACTCAGGATGACACTTGTTTGGGATTCCCAGGATGACAGGCTTGCGGCAATAGGCTAGCAACTGGAGGGCGTAGCCACGCCGCGAGCCTGCATCTCGAGATGCACATTGATCAGGGTGAGCGCAGCGGGGGTGACCCCGGGGATGCCAGCGGCCTGGCCGAGCGTGGCCGGGCGCACGCGGGTGAGTTTCTCCTGCATCTCGCGAGAGAGGCCGGAGAGCCCTTCATAGCGGAAGGTGTGCGGGATGCTCCGAGCCTCGGAGGCCTTGAGCTTTGCAATGGAGCGGCGCTGCTGGGCCAGGTACCCGGCGTACTTGATCTCGGTCTCTACCGCGCGAAGCTCGTCGCGGGCGCGGGCAGGCAGGGGGCCGGCGCTGCTGAGCCAGGGCTCGTAGAGGGGGTCGCCGGTTGCGGCGAGGTCTGCCTGGAGTAGCGGCAGCAGGTCGAGGAGGCCAACCTCCGGTCGGCGCAGGAGCTGCGCATAGGTGAGCCCGGCAGTGTTCTCGAGGGTGAGACCGTTGGTGGCTGCGGGTGTAGAGCCGTCCTCTGATTGGGTGGCTGCGGGCGCAGCCGTGAGGTGGGCGAGCACGCCGGCCCAGCCTGCGGGCGCTGGTCGTTGCGTATGCAGGAGCTTCTCAAGCGCGACGGCGCGGGCCTGCTTGGCTTCATAGGCAGCCCACGCAGCGTCATCAATGAGCCCGATGCGACGGCCATGCGGGGTGAGGCGGCGGTCAGCGTTGTCGATGCGCAGGTGGAGGCGGAACTCGGCGCGCGAGGTGAACATGCGGTAGGGCTCGTTGGTGCCCTTGGAGATCAGGTCGTCGATCAGGATGCCGATGTAGGCCTCGGTGCGGTCGAGGGTGAAGGGGACTGGCCGTCCAGGCAGGTGCCCTTCGGCCGCAGCGGCTAGTCCTGCGATTGGGGTGTCCGTCGCAGGCATGGCGGAGGTATTCGCGGCGCTCACGTTAACAGCGGATCCCTCACGTTCGCTCTGGATGACATCGCTCTGCGGGCTGAGGGCTGCTGGAGGATGGGCAGTGGGAGCTTCTTGGTCATCAAGCCTCCGCGCCGCCGAAGGCAAGTCCATCGATGTTTGCGCCGGCAACGTTGCGTTTGCACTCTGCGCCGAGGGCCCGTCCGCTTGGACGCCGAGTCCCTGAGCGGCGAGGGCAGCGTTGATGCCGGCCATCAGGCCTTGGCATGCTGCTTCTTCATAGCCGCTGGTGCCGTTGATCTGCCCGGCCAGGTATAGACCTTGAAACTTCTTGACGCGCAGCGACCGGTCGAGCTCGGTCGGGTCAATGGCGTCGTACTCGATCGCGTAGCCGGGACGGAGCATCTCGGCGTTTTCAAGGCCCGGGATCGAGCGTACGATCGCCTGCTGGACCTCCTGCGGCAGCGAGGTGGACATGCCGTTGACATAGACCTCGTGTGTGTCCAGACCCTCGGGCTCAAGGAAGAACTGGTGCTGCGTCTTGTCCGGGAAGCGAACGACCTTGTCTTCGATCGACGGGCAGTAGCGCGGACCAATGGCCTCAATGGCTCCCGAATACATGGGGGACCGATGAACGTTGTCGCGGATCAGGCGCAGCGTCTCGGGCGTGGTGTGGGCGATATGGCAGGAGATCTGTCGCAGTGGCAGGGACCTGGTCCGAGCGGAGAACAGGGTTGGATTCGGATCGCCAGGCTGCTCCTCAAACTTCGACCAGTCGATGGTGCGGCCATCCAGTCGTGGCGGCGTGCCGGTCTTGAGGCGGCAGTTACGGAGGCCGAGGCGCTTCAGCGCTTCGCCGAGCAGGACGGAAGCTGGCTCCCCGGAACGGCCTGCCGGGTACTGCTGCTCGCCGCAGTGGATCAGCCCGTTGAGGAAGGTGCCTGTGGTAACGATGGTGGCGTGCGCATGGATGATACGACCGTCGCGGAGCTTGAGGCCGGTGACCGCTGGTTGCGGGGCGGATCCCCCCTCGACGCCTGCGGCCAGGGCAACCGCAGACCCTTCGCCGGCGCTCGGGACGACATCAGTGTGCCGGTGTAATTGAGGGGGTGCCGATCCTTGTGCCTGGGCAGGATGCGCCGCGAACACGAGGTCGGTGACTTCAGCCTGCTTGATGTGGAGGTTGGGCTGGTTCTCAAGCAGGCGGCGCATGGCCACCCGGTAGAGGGCCTTGTCGCACTGGGCGCGGGGGCTCCACACGGCAGGGCCGCGCGAGGTGTTGAGCAGGCGGAACTGGATGCCGACGGCATCGGCGACCTCGCCCATAATGCCGCCCAGGGCGTCGATCTCGCGGACGAGATGGCCTTTGGCGATGCCCCCGATCGCCGGGTTACAGGACATTTGGGCGATCAGGTCAAGGTTCAGCGTGAAGAGTGCGGTGCGCAAGCCCATGCGCGCCGCGGCGACCGCGGCTTCGCAGCCGGCGTGGCCGGCGCCGACCACGGCTATGTCGTAGTGTTCGGGATTAGGCATGGGCTAACTTGATTGTAATTGGCCGCGTGTTGGTCCGATGTCGGCAGGATGCAGCACGGGGAGTACAAAGGTGAGGCAACCGCAATCTTCGCTACGCTCAGGATGACGTCAGCTGCCGGCTAGGAACTTAGCTTTGCCGGAGTCATTCTTCGAGCCGCCATCTCGCTACCTAAAAATGCAGGCGGAAGGCCAGCTGCACCTGGCGGTTGTGGTAGAGGCTGGTGTTGTTCGCATTGGTGACCGAGCCGAACTCGGCGCCAGTGCCGGTGGTGCCGCCGTCCTGCCAGGTGAGCTTCGGCAGGGAGTTGACCGAGGTTGCGCCGGTAATCTCGTAGCCTGTGGTGTCGATGCTGGTGACGTTGGTGTGGTTGAGCAGGTTAAAGGATTCGGCCATCACCTCAAGCTCGACCCGGTCGTTCAGGTGAGTGCGCTTGGCCAGCCGCAGATCGGTGTTGAGGATTGCAGGGTAGCGGAAGGTGTTGCGGCCAACCTCTGGCAGGCGAGTGTCGCCGCCTGAGCCATTAATGTTGGCGCCGAGGCCGCTGAGGATCTCGGTGCGATCGACCGTATCGACGTAGCGGACCGAGGGAACTGCGCCCGCCGTGTGCATGGAGTAGGGGAGCCCGTCGCGAAGCTCGACCGTAGGTGCTGCGAGGAAGCCGTTGAGCAGCGCACCGGTGACACCGCGAAAGCGCCACGGAGAGTGCAGAACAAGGCCGCCGGTGAGTCGCCGGCGAATGTCAAAGTTCGAGTTGCCGTACTCCCGGCGGAGATCCGTCGGATCGAGCACGTCGTTGGTGTCCGTAAATACGGTCGCGTTCTGGTTGAAGTCCGCGGCATGCGAGTAGGTGAAGCTTGCATGCAGATCAAAGCTGCGGCTCATCTGGTGGTCGACGCGGAGCACCGCCGCCTGGTACTTGGAGTTGGTCTCGCTGAAGATGTCGGTGATCTGCTGGTAGGCGGGGTTGATGCGGGCAGTGAAGAACCTGGACGTGTAGCGGGCGGGCAAGGGTCCTTGATGATGCGCATCGACGACCTGGTAGGTGATCGTGCCGATCGATGTCAGGTCAATATTGCGGTCAATGTAGTTCGGCAGCTCGCGGCCAAAGGAGCCCATGTAAGCAAGCGTGAGATTGGTGCGGGAGCCGACCTGCTGTTCGAGCGAGAGCTCGGCCTGGTGAATTTGAGGATTCTGGAAGTGAGCATCGAAGTAAACCGCGGTTGGCTTTACGTCCAGCACGGGCGTGCTTGAGAAGACGTACGGAAATGGCGGCGCGCCGGGGTCCAGCGGCTTGTAGTAGTAGGAGCGTTGTGAGGTGGTCGTGCCGGTTTGCGTCAGCGCGCTGAACACGGTCGAGTTGATGATGCGGCCGTAGTACGTACCGATGCCAGCGCGCAGGATGCTGTGGCCCGCGCCGGTCACGTCCCAGGCAAAGCCGATGCGGGGGCCGTAGTTGTTCTTGTCATGCGGGACCAGCGCTGTCCGCGGAATGTCCGCGTTGACCAGCGCCTTGTTCGTGTTGGGCAGCTGCTCGTACTCGTAGCGCAGGCCAAGCGAAAGCGTGAGGCGCGGGAAAATCTTCCACTCGTCTGACAGGAAGCCTGCGTAGTCACCGGATTGAAACTGGAAGGTAGTGGGGCCGATGCCCTGCTGATAGTAGGAGTAGCACGGAAGCACCCCGACACCGGTGGTCGAAGCGTCGCAGTGGTTGGGCGATAGATAATCTGTAACAAAGCCAATTACATTCGAGTACACGTAAGTGCCGTTGGCGTTGTAGAGAGCGTCCGAGTAGTCGTTGACGTAGTTCACCTCGTACCCGGCCTTGAGGGTGTGGCGGCCATGCACCCAGGTAAGCGTGTCCACGAGCTCATAGCGTCGCTCGTCGGGGTAGGCAGCGCGGTCAAGCACCGGCGGCTTGCCGAAGCGAAAGCCGTAGCTGGCGATCTGGACCTGGGGTGGGCGTCCGTAGAGATTGTGCGAAAAGCTTTCTTCAAACGCCGCGGGGGCGCCGCTGGTTTCACTCTCACGGTCGCGGCCGTACTCCACGTGCAGGTCGTTGAGCAGGTTGGCAGTGACGAAGTAGTTCCAGCGCGCGATCATCGCGTCATTGCTCACGATGCTATTGCCGAAGCTGGCTACGCCATAGGTGGCCGAGGGCGAGGTCTGGACCCCGTTGAGCGCGTTCCAGCGCATGCGGTTGTACTGCAGGGTAAAGTGGTTGCGGTCGTTCAGCTGCCAGTCGAGCTTGGGGAAGTAGATGTCCTGGTCAGCGGTGCGAGGCACGGTGCCAAGCAGGCTGCTGAGGCCGCCGAGCGTTGTGTTGTACTCGGCGAGGGCCTGCGCGGGCATGATGTCGAGGCGCGTCGCAAGCGTCTGGATCGTCTGCTGGGTGGGCCTGGCGAAGAGCTTTGCCGGCGTGCTGGCGCGGGCCACGCCTGGGTAGTTGCGGCCGTAATGATCCCAGGTAAAGAAGCCGAAAAGCTTGTCGCGAAGGATGGGCCCGCCGACTGCTAGTCCTCCTTGCAGCAAGGTGTCACGGGTACGCACGGGCGCCGTGGTAAAGGTCCCGTCAGCGTTGCGGGTGGTTAATGTGGTGAAAGGATTCGTCGCAGCCCAGGCATTGTTGCGGTCAAAGGTAAACAGCTGCCCGTGCAGCTCATTGGTGCCGGAATGGGTGACGGTATTGATGACCCCACCTGCCGCTCGGCCGTACTGGGCGGAGTAGTTGGAGACGTTGACCTGGAACTCTTCGACGGAGGCCTCGCTGGTCGAGTAGGCCACAAGCGTGGTGCCACGCTCCTGCGAGAAGAAGGCCTGGTTGTTGTCCGCGCCATCGACCGTGTTGTTGTTGAGCAGGGCGCCGATGCCGCGAAATGACAGCAGGCCGTCAGCGTCGGCATCAGGAGTGACGCCGGGCGTGAGCAGGGCGAAGTTCGACCAGCGACGGCCGCTTGAAGGCAGGTTGTCGACAGCAGCCGTGTCGATCGTCGTGGCCAGGGTAGCGTCGGTTGCGTCCACGACCGGTGTCGCGGCTTCAACGACGACCGCCTGCTGGGTGCCGGCAAGCGTGAGTGTCGCGCGTACCGTGGTGACGCTGCCAATGGCAACAACTGCGGATGCCTGCCAGGCGGCCAGCGCGGCGTCCGCGGCGGTGATCTGAAGCTTGTAGGTTGCAGGTGAGAGGGAGCTGAAGCGGAATGCGCCGTCGGCGTCTGCCACCATGGCCGTTATTGCTCCGGTAGCCGGGTTGGTGAGCAACAGGCGCGCGGCGGCGACAGGGCGGCCGGCAATGTCGAGAACCACCCCCTGCACCGCGCCAGTGTCGAGCGACTGGGCACGTGCCGGACCGCTCAGCAACGGCAAGCCGAGTGAAAGCAGGCAGAGCGGTGTTGCCCACGGTGCTGCCAAGAGTGCGGCCAGGCGTGCTGCCAAGGGTCGAGCCATACGCGTGTCGCATCTCCTGGAGGTAGCGAACGCAGCAGGCTTGTTGACGCGAACACGCGCCTTTAGGCTCTGGACTCTGGGAGGGAAGTGGAACAGGAGGAACTGCGGCGAGCGGCGCTTCTGTGGCGCCGGCATCTTAAGGCAGGGTGCTGCTCGCACAGGAAGAACGGCTCGAGCATGGAGAGAGCTCGAAGGCTGCCGGCGAGACGAACAGTCGGGATCGTGGTTCGAGCATAGCGGATTGGCTACACTTAGAGACAAGAATGTTTATCGACGAAGCGAAAATACGGGTAAAAGCCGGTGACGGCGGTAATGGCTGCATGGCCTTTCGGCGCGAGAAGTTCGTGCCGAAGGGGGGACCTTCCGGCGGGGACGGTGGGCGCGGCGGTGATGTCGTGATGGAAGCCAGCCAGCGCCACAATACGCTGGTGCACTTCCGCTACAACCCGGAACACAAGGCCGAGCGTGGTCGGCATGGCGAGGGTTCGAACTGTTCCGGTCGGGATGGCGATGACGTGGTGCTGAAGGTGCCGGTGGGGACGACTCTCTACAACGATGCCACAGGCGAGCTCATTCACGATTTTCAGCAGCCGGATGAGCGGGTGATCGTCGCACATGGAGGCCGGGGTGGGCGCGGCAACCAGCACTTTGCGACCTCGACCCACCAGGCTCCGCGCGAGCACGAGATGGGGTTCGCCGGTGACGAACTGGCGCTCCGGCTGGAGTTGAAGCTGCTGGCCGATGTTGGGCTGGTCGGGTATCCGAACGTCGGCAAGTCAACCCTGATCGCGCGCATTTCGGCCGCGCGACCGAAGATCGCCGATTATCCATTTACGACCCTTGAGCCGAACCTCGGTGTGGTCACGGTGGGCGAAGCGCCGGAGGAAGAAAGCTTTGTCGTCGCTGACATCCCTGGCCTGATTGAAGGCGCGCACCTGGGCGCCGGGCTCGGCGTGCAGTTCCTGCGTCATATTGAGCGGACAGGCGTGCTGGTGCACCTGGTCGATGTGTCCGATGGCAGCGGACGCGAAAGTCCAAGCGAGGACTTCAAGGTCATTTCGGCAGAGCTGGCGAGCTTTGGGCACGGGTTGGCGGAGAAGCCGGTCCTGGTCGTAGCATCGAAGGCCGACGTGGCAAACCCTGACAAACTGAAGAAGCTGCGGGCGATGGCCAGGCGGCGCAAGCTGGATATCTTTGAGATCTCGGCAGTGACCGGCGCTGGTGTCGATGCCTTGCGGTACGCGATTGCTGCGCGGGTGCGAGAGCATCGGCAGGAACAGCTTTCGGCGCTGGCTCAGCTTGCCGGCGGCTTTTAAGGGCATCACCGTTCCACCTGATCAAAGAGCAGAAACGCAGTAGAGGAGTGGGGATGCAAGGGATGAGTCGGCGAGGATTGGTACAGGGTCTGGCGGGTTTGGGACTGGGCCTGTGGGTGGGATCGCGGTTCAAGGCGCGCGCTGCCGGACAGGGTGGGTCAGGCAGGACGACGCTGCTGGTGGGAACGCAGACCGGTGGCGGAAGCCAGGGCGTGTACGCGTACCACTGGGACGCGGTCGCCGGCACGCTGAGCCAGAAGAGGCTTGCCGGGCAGACGCCCTCGCCGACCTTCCTGGCGCTCTCGCCGGACCACCGCTACCTGTTTACTGCGAACGAGGTGAACTCGTTTCAAGGCCAGCCTACGGGTGGGGTGAGCAGCTTTCGGCTTGACGCAGGCGCGGGCAAGCTGACGCCGATCAATGCTGTCACCAGCGGCGGAACAGGCACCTGTTTCGTCGGCGTGGACCCGAGCGGGCGCACGCTGCTGGCGGCAAACTATACAGGCGGAAGCGCGGCATCGTTCCACATCGGGCCAGACGGGCGTCTGAGCAAGGCAGTGTCCGAGTTCCACTACACGGGCCACGGGCCGAATGCCGACCGCCAGGAAGCGCCGCATGTCCACCGGGCGATCACCTCGCCAAGCGGCAAGTATGCGTTGTTCTGCGATCTGGGACTCGACATGATCCACGGATACAAGCTGAATGCGGCTACGGGCAAGCTGACCGGGGGCGAGACGCCGGCCTGGCGAGCACCTGCGGGCTCAGGGCCACGCGCGCTGCGATTTCATCCGAATGGACATCTCGCCTACTGCGTGACAGAGATGGGAGCGTCGGTTGTGGTGCTTGCCTGGGATGAGGCGTCGGGCAAGTTTACAACGCTGCAAGTGGTCTCGCTCACCCCTGAGGGATTTACTGGCAGGGCGCAGGCTTCCGACATTGTCATCGAGCAGGAAGGAAGATTCGCGTATGCAGCCTGCCGGTTTTATGACAAGCTGGCGACCTTTCGCATCGATCAGAACACGGGCAAGCTTACGCTGCTGGCGAGGAGTACGTGTGGTGGCAAGGTGCCGCGCGACCTGACCCTTGATCCCTCGGGACGTTGGCTGCTGGTGGCGAACCAGGACTCGGACAACATCGCGGTGATCGCGCGGGATGAGTTGAGCGGTCAGCTTTCGGATACGGCCAAGATGATTCCGCTGGTCAAGCCGCAGTGCTTGGTCTTTGCTTAAAGACCGCCGGCCGAGAAGTGACACTCACGCTTAGGTAGACGCTTCGTTCGGAAGCATGTCAGGAATGTGCGTTTTCCACGAGGTGCACAACGTCGCACCTGACGTCGTACTGAGGACGGGAAACACGCTCCAGGCGACAGTAGGCCAACGCTAGGAAGCTAACTCCACTTGCCGCGGGCGGGCGGCAACCAGGGTAACCACCGAGCAGGCAGAGCGATCGCGTAGCAGACGGGAAACCAGCGCGGTGTGCATGGCGTGGCCCGCCCGCTCGGCCACCACTCGCCCCAGGATCTGACGACCCACCAGGGCCAGATCGCCGATCAGGTCCAGCACCTTGTGACGCACAAACTCGTCGTTGAAGCGCAGGGGTCCATTCTGGACACCATCGCGCGAGAGAATGATGGCGCTTGCGTCGGAGACGCCACGGATCAGCCCCATTCCACGCAGCTTCTGCTCGTCTTCCTTGAAACCGAAGGTGCGTGCCGGCGCGATCTCTGCCCCATAGGTGCCGCTGGCGAGATCGACGGTAAACCCCTGGCAGCCGATCGGGGGAGCGAAGTGTATGCCGTAGGAGATGCTGTAGCCCTCGCCCGGGTAGACGCCGATGAACTTGTCACCCTCGCGCACCTCGACCGGCTTAAGGATGCGCAGGTATTCGCGGCGCCTGCGCTGCTGCTTGAGTCCGACGAACTGCACCGCCTCGACATAGGGACGCGCCGAGCCGTCTAGGATCGGGAGCTCGAGGTTATCGATCTCGACGATCACGTTGTCGATGCTCATGCCGATCAGAGCCGACAGCAGGTGCTCCGTGGTGGAGATGAGCACGCCCTGACGCATAAGGCTGGTGGCGTAGCTGACCTTCGCCACGTTGCGCCCGGTGGCCGGAATCTCAAAGTTGTCCAGATCAGTGCGGCGAAAGACGATGCCCGATCCGGCTGTGGCGGGCAGCAGACGCATGGATACAGGTGCGCCGCTGTGCAGGCCAATGCCGGAAAAGGCGATTGGAGCAGCGAGAGTTTGTTCGTAGTGTTCTGCAGCCTGCAAACACACCTACCTGAAAAGGGCTCATCGAGCGGTCACGACAGACCTGTCACCTTCAAGCGTAAAGCGCCCATCTTGTGGACGCGTGTTGCAGATTTGCCACAGGTATGTGACTTGTCACCTCCGACCGCATCCTGCAACCTCACGAGGATCAGCGGGTTGGCAGGTGACAAGCTCTCACGATGGCCGGAGCTCGTGCGCAGCAACCGACCGATCCAACCACTCTCTCGGACTCGGCCGTACCCAGCCGCCCCTTGTACGGAAGCCACACTCACCGGCTGATTCACGGGATATTCACCAGTGGAAGCATTCGTCGTACACGGTCCATTCATACACGCCGCGTAGACCTTCTCTACGGGAGTGCAATGCCGCGCGCGAGCGTAGGAGCAGGCAAGCCACGGGAGAAGAAGCAATGGAGCATTCGTTATTGAGGAAGGCCTGCGCTGTGCTCGCGATCAGCGCACTGCTGCAACCGGTCTACGGGGTGGCGCAACAGACTGCCGTCAAGCCAATCCTGCCAGGTGGGAGTGAACGGTCCCTGGTAGTCGCTGCACCGCGCTCAAGCGATGAGGTGGCCCGCTACGCCTACAAGGTCGAAGACGCGCCTTCGCTGACGCATGATCAGAAGCTGGCCCTGATCAAACAGAAGATCAAGTACGTGTTTGTGCTGTTCCAGGAAAACCGCTCCTTTGACTACTATTTTGGTACCTACCCTGGCGCCAACGGTCTCTTCTCGCAGTCTGCGGCGGCAACGCCCGGGTTCGTGCAGCCCATCGTCAACACGGATGGCAGCGTGTCGACGATCTCGCCGTTCCTGATCCCGCAGACGGTGACCAACACGGCCGGCGCGGCGGTGAACCTGTATCCGGAAGATGCGGATTCGGTCGACCACTCCCACGCGGGCATCAACAAGAAGCTGCACCTGAACGCGAACAACGTGCCCCAGAACGATCGCTACGCGACCGAGCAGGAGGGGCTGAAAGGAACGCTGAGCGCTGATGGCAAAACCTATACGGGTCCGCTGCCAACGCTGGCGCAAAAGCAGATTGGCGAGCTCGTGGTAAGCCACGTGGATTGCGACACGGCGCCGTTCCTGTGGAACTACGCGGACCGCTTTGTGCTGTTTGACAGCTTCTTTGATACAGTCATGGGGCCGTCCACCCCGAATGCGATCGCGCTGATCGCCGGTCAGTCGGGTGAGACGCAGTGGGTCAAGCATCCCGAGCTCGCGAGCAACGTCAACACGACCGGATCGCAGCTGCCGGTGACTGCAGACCCGCAGCCCTTCTGGGGATCGGCGCTCGATGTGCTGACGCCTCCGGGCGACAAGCAGCCGGTCGACAACCCGGGCGGCGTGAGCGCGAACCCGGCAGCGAACCTGACCTTTGCCAGCCTGCCGCTGTCGTTTATGGGCAACCAGATCCAGACGATTACGCAGAGCGACCTGAACCCTGTCATGGACCTGCAGGACGTGCAGAATGACATCACGAAGATCCAGGGTGATGGCAACCAGCCGGTGAACTGGGGCTGGTTCCAGGAAGGGTACGACCACGAGTACACCGACCCATCGGGTCCGGCAACCAATGGCGACTACATCGCGCACCACAACGGCCCGCAGTACTTCGGCTACGTATCGGATAACCCGGCGGTGAGCAAGTATCACTTGGGCGGACTGACTGACTTTTACCAGCTGATGTTCAACAAGGCACTGCCGGCCTCAGGCGTGGCGTATGTGCGCGGCGGCTACGGCAACCTGGACGGGCTCGTCCCTCGCTCGCCCAGCCCTGCCGTGAAGGCGAACTTCAAGGGCAACGACGACCATCCGGCCTACTCAGACACGCAGATCTCGGAGACCCTGCTGGCGGACTCGATCAACACGATTGCAGCGAGCCCGTATTGGCCAGAGAGCGTCATCATCATCACCTATGACGAGTCAGACGGGTTGTACGACCACACGCAGCCAGTGGTGCGCTCGTTCGATCCGAACGGGCTGGCACTCGACCAGGGCCCACGTATTCCGGCGATCGTCATCTCGCCTTACGGCAAGGCGCACGTGATCACGCACGAGCTTGCCGAGCATGGCTCGATCATCAAGTTCATCGACGAGCTCTTTAACCTGACCCCGCTGGCAGACTTGCCGGATGAGGCGGATGCGCGGGCGAAGGGTCTCACGACCTATGGCCAGGCGCACCTTGGTCCGTCTGATGACAAGACCCCTGGCGTCGGCGACCTGCTGACGGCCTTTGACGACAAGCGTCTGCAGGGAACGTCGGCGCTGTTGCCGGCAAGCTACGCGATGATTCCGCAGGGTGAGGTCCAGACGCTGCCGCACGCTGCCGGGCAGGGCTGCCGCGTGCTGCAGATTACGCCGACCGACTACGTCAATGGAAAGCTCGTTGATCCGGCGCCGGTGGACTTCAATCCCCGGCCGAACACCAATCCCGGACTGCCTACGACGCCGGGCTGGCCGACGAACTAAGACGGTTCCGCTGTTCTACCAAGCGG
>CAZZYO010000045.1:0-27845 GCA_964658255.1 Candidatus Babeliales bacterium | reverse complement strand
AAATCTGTCGCGCATTGATCTTGCCCGTGCGCAACGCCCCTTCGCGCAGCGAAGCCGGCAGGTTCTCGACGAACCGGTGCACCGTTCTGAAGATTGCCTCCGCCGCATCCTGCGTATGCGCCACCTGCACACTCAACGTGCCCGGAACTGTTACCGTCTTCAGGAAGAGTCTGCCCGCCACCCAGGTGCTGATGCCCATCTGCCGCGCTTTCAGCACTACGTTGCGTTGCCCGCGCCTGCGCTCGAACTCTTCCTGCACCCGGTTGGCCCGCAGCGGCACCATGGTGCCACTGCGGCTGCGGACCTTCAGGAGGGACTCTGCTAGGAAGCCACAAACGGAGCCGCCCCCCAGCGTAGCTGGTCGCTCTTCCAGCATCTCCCCAAGCCGCAGCAGTTCCGCTAAGTCAACCTCCGCCAAACTCCCGCCGACCATCCGGTTAGTACGCGTACCAGTTGTTATCCGGCCCACATACAAGCGACCTCTTCCCTGCTGCCGCGATCGCAAGCGAAGTACTTGCTGCCCCTAGATAGTTAATCGTTTGCGAACTGACTGCCTGCACCGTCACCGCGTTTGAGCTTGTATCTGTCTTCACCACGGTAAGCTCCATTCCTGTTGGCGCCTGCTTGTCTGCCATAGGCGTAAAGCAACTTGGCAGCGTCAACGTCTGCGCCCCCCCTGAAGCATTCGCCAGCACATTCTTGTTCGCCGTCGTTAATGCGAGCGCACTGGTGGTGTTCATGACCGTTGACAACATCAGTCCACCTTGCGACCTGATCGTGCCTTGATACGTGATGTTGAAGAACGGATTGGCTGCTGCCACATGACCTTCGAAAAGATCAGTGGTGTACCCGCTATACAGTTGGGCTGAGTAGGCCGAGTAGTTGGCCCCGCTGGGCGCCTTTGGAGCAACCCAGACCGTCGCCACCTGGCCACTCGACGGCGCATTGTTCGACGCGCCACCGCCCGAGAACCCGGTGGTCGTCGCCGGCTCCAGTGCCTGGTAGTAGTTGCCGCACCCGGTTAAATGGTGCACGCTCGCAAAGGTCGGTGGCACACCCCCTGCCGATGCATAGTTGATCCAGTTCACCGTGGATGCCATCCCCAGGCAATCCACATCGGCAATCATCAGGTTGTTTGTCACAGTTGCCGACACACTTGCCAGATTCGCATTGGGGAAACTCGTCAGGTCCGGCCATTGCACATGGCCGCCATGGATCTCTATGCCATTCGCACCCACATAAAACGCTGCGATCGCAGGCGAGTCCGCGTAAGTATCTGTCCAGACGCTCCCTGCTCCTCCTGTGTCATAAATCACATAGTTGCTGGCATACGAAGCATTGGACGCTGAGGAAGAAGTGGCCGTGTTGCTGCAAGGCGCGCTCGAGCATGTATACGGATAACCGAACCCATGCACGCCGTATCCGATATTGCCCGATCCCTCGTTAAACACGGCCGCGTTCAGCGCATTGCGTACATAGATCGTATTCATGTAACTATCCATGGCCGTCTTTTGGAAGTGAATGCCATACTGAGGCCGTGAAGCCGGGGCGAACCCCGTCGCGCTGTAGCTCACCGTCACATTGCGCAGCAGTGCTCCCGCCTGGTGCACGCCCACGTTGATGCCCTCACCCAGCAGGATGCCTTCCGCCGTAGAGTCGTTCACATTGACATTATCGATCAACAAGCCACGCATCCACTGGAACTCGAACCCGTGTGTAGCGTTCTTGTTAGCCAGCAGGTTGAAGTCCTTGAAGGTGCAACCCTCTGTCAGCACAGCGTTGCCCAGGGAAAACACGTCGCCGTTCAGATTGCCCGATACATTTAAGGTGGTCGCCACCGAACTCACGTTCGCCCCCATCGTCGAGCCCGCAGAACCGATCACGCTCACGCATGCCCCGTTCACCGGTTCGCTCATCGTTGCAGACACGCCGTAACTTCCTGGACCTAACCATATCGTCTGGTTCTTGCCCGTGGCCGTCGCCGCCGCTACCGCTGCTGTCCACGCTGCGTTTAGCGAAGTGTAGGTAAGCCCATCGACCGTAATCGTGTTATTCACCACGCTTGCCGTCAGCGTCCCACCTATCTTGGCTGTGCCCGTTGCCGTCAGTGATCCGGTTACACTTGCTGTACCGAGCACGGAAACACTGTTAGAGAAGGTTGCTGGCGCTCCTACACTCACACTGCCGGCGCCGTTACTTCCCAGCACCTTGAACAGGCTTATCCAGTTCGTACCGTTCCACGAGTCATAGCCGATCCCTGCCCCCGATCCTGGCCCACCGCTTGCAGCCGTGTTCCCCGGGCCGCCGCCGGTACAGAAACGGTTCGCAACATGCCCCCCATCGACGGACGGTGTATCAAACAAGCAGTAAAGATTCTGGTACTGCAACCCGCTCATGTACGAGCCGTACTGCTGGTACACACCAAACAGTGATGTTCGCTTGGTGAACACTGCTCGGGCTGAATCCCAGACCGTCTCCGCATTCGGCATCGTGACCTGGACCGCAGCGTACTGACCTGTGCTGTAGAGCGGCGCAGTGATGTAACTGCCCCCAGTCGCTCCGGCTATACTTACCTGCTTACCACTTGCATTTCCGGTAATAGCGGCGGTGCTCTCGATCGTTTCGGGTGACACTCCTCCGTACACCTGCACGGCAGCCCGATGGTGAATGGCGACCTGGCCTACGTATGGATTCGTACCATCGCTGAACATGTCCATACCCCGCAGGCTGAAGGCAACCTGTGCACCCGGCACTGGGTCATTCGGGTCTCCTATGGGTGCATACAAACCAACCTGGTTGGTCGCCGGATTTGACGTGGGCGCCTGCGCATCCGGTGCATACCCCGCCACTATCTCTCCGCACGCATTCGCCGTCGTCTGCGAACATCCGACCTGGTACCCTCCCACTGCGAGCGGACCCTGCACCTGGTTCAGATGGACGTTGTTAAACTCTACTGACCCACTAAACCCGTACCAACCCGAGTACTGCTCGATTACCGATCCTGCCGGCCACTGCGTGCCAGCCGGCGCGGTGCTCCCGCCTTGGTTGCGGCCTGTCGTCTCTATGTAAACATTTCCGTCTGACCCGAACCCCGCGATACTCACAAGCTCATATTGGTTCTGTTTGACTCCCGGCGCGTAAGCCGAGGGCGCACTGCTCGCCCGGTTATAGTCCTGCGGCAAGATCACATAGGGGTAAAGATCTTGAGACGCAGACGCGATGTCCTGTAAATCCCCGAAGTACTGCGGCATCCAGGATGCATCATGCACCGCCACACTTATGCCGCCGGCTGACAAGGTGCCGGTTAAGTAGGTCTGTTCTGCTTTTCCACCCAGAATATAGGCTCGGTTCGTTCGCGGTGTGTTTGCCCCGTAGGTGTCCTCGTGGTATATGTTCTCGAACTTGATTGCTCCACCGTTCCAGACCCGTACACCGCTCATCACCCCGGTTGACTTGATCGAGCCGCCGATAAATGAAACGTTCACCGCCTTATCCACATGGATCGATCCGTGTGGGTCTGGATAAAGAATGGTCGGTGTTGTCGAGCTGCCAGGCGGGTTGAATACCCCATTGGTGCAATTCACCGAATAACACCAATTCACCCATACCGGGCTACCACTCGCGTCCTTGGTCTCCCCGGCTTCGATCACGTGCGTGTTGTAGAAGTAGTCTTCGTTCGTATCTCCCGCCATCACCACCGGCCAGCGAATGTCGAAGAACGACAGGTCATAGCTGACCACGCGCTCAGTCGGCCCATTCATCTGCAACCCACGGCCGCCCGAGTTGAAGAACTGTATATCTCGTAGAATGAAGGACCCTGCGTTCATCTCCAGCAATGCGCCGGTCGTAGCTTTACCGGTGCCCTCCAGCGTCACTCCTTCAATCCCACCGTAGCAGGTATATACGTTGCAAAACGGATTACCATAAACGGTAATCAGGTTAGTCTTGGCCCCGGTCTCCTGCAGGATCGTATTTCCTTTGCTATCTCCTAACAGGTGGAGCGCAGAGGGTATCCGAATCGTTCCGTTTATCTTGTAATGTCCGGGCGGCAGGTAGACGCTTGGATAGCTTGCGTCTTTACTTGCGGCATGCGAGAGCGCAAATGCCACCGCTGCCTGGATGGCTGCGAGTGAGTCAACCGCTCCGGTCGGATCCGCCCCACCTGCAAAATCCACGCTCCGTACGTCTACCCGCGGCAGCTTCGCCACTTGGTTCGCCATCGCCAGAGTTCCCGTTACCACTCCGCCGCTCAATGGCAACGCTTGTGAAACTGCCCCATCCACGTAGTGCTTGGTCGCTGCCTGTCCCGCACCTACAGGATCTCCGCCCAACTGCAAGGGTCCAGTGAGGCTGCCACCACTAATAGGAAGATAATTACCTGCGGTGGGTGCAATCGCGGAAACTAGCGCGTCCACATAACTCTTGCTCACACTCTGCACAGCAATGCTGGCCGGCTCCAATTGCGCACGCACATTGGCAATCGATGCCGTTGTGCTTGCCGGTACTACCCAGTATTCTTTGCTGACCGTGCCGTCACTCAGGTGATACACAACGCTGTAGTAAGACCCGCTCGGCGTGGCTCCCGCATTTGGCGCCAGTTGCAGCGATACGAATCCATCGGCTCCGATAACTCCCGTTGCACTACCTGCAGCGACAGCTTGCTGGCTCGCCGTGGTGAACGCGTTCCAATTCACCAGCAGCGTTCCCGACGTCGCTCTGCCATCCGCGCGGTAGATCGTTCCTTGCACCGTGGTTGTGGTCACTTGGCCTAAGACCGGTAGCGCAAGTGAGCCAAGCAAGGCCCCCACAACGAGCTTCAAGATCAGACATCCTCGGCTTTTCATCAGCTCTCCAAACTCGTACACGTTTCGCCCTGCTTGGCTGTTTTCTGTTGCAGGCCATCATCTGCCCCACCGTCATCGCTTCTTCTGCAACTCCTGCATCAACATCTGCGAGAAGGTGATCGAAGCCGGCTTGCACTCTGTCTCTGCGCTTTGTCTCTCTTCTAGCTCTACCAGGCTGCAGAGCCACTTGGTATGCTGCAGACTGCCCGCCTTTGCCTTCTCCACACTCGCCCGCACTACCTCCTGCATTGCAGCTTCAAGCTGCAGTGCCACCTCGTCGGCAAGTCGATGAGACCTCGTCAGAACGCAACGGCCTGTCCGCATCCTTGACGCGCGATGCTTTGCACCTTGTACATCGGAGCGCGCTTTTGCTTTCAGCTCACGGGAACTCTCGTTTGTTTCGACTTTGTTTTTCACCTATACCATCCAGGAAAACAAAAAAAGAGGAGCCTTGGCCGGCCCCTCTCGGCAAATGTTCAACTAACTCCAGCCTACCACCGCTTGTCTAAATACTGTGCCAACCTGCACGCAAGCGAGTCGAGCGCAAAGTAAAGAGTAGGAATCGTCACCCGTGCATCGAAAAAGGGAGGCTCGATTATGAGCCCCCCTCTTGAAAACATAGCTAACATCAGACTAGCAGTCAGAACAGTTATTCTGTGCCACTTACTCGGCTGGTCGTGTTCCCCCATAAAGCGGTCCTACTTCGAGCAAATCTTTGTCCAGAAAGACTTGTGTAAGTTTATCTACCGCCTCCCCATACTTTCGTACCACCGACCGCAGACTCTGCCCGGTAAGTTCAGCCGCTTCTGCCTGCGTGTATTCCTGCAACGCTATGCGGGCGATCAGTTCCGTCTGCTCGCCACTCAGCTGCTTCATGCACTTTTCCACGTCATACACAAAGATGACTGCGTCCTCAAAGCTCTGTACTCGATAACTGGATACCTTCCCGCGAAACATGCAGTTTCCAAGCACTGACGGCACCCGCCCCATGCGCATGGAGACTTGCATGTAGCGCCGCAGCAACAGCTCCGTGTAACGCCGGTAAAATGCAAGGTTGCTTATCGGCACGGTGACAGTTGCTTTTTGCGGGACTGGCTTGCTTCGCGCATAAACGAGCGGCAGCAGGCAAGCCGCGCTCACTGGGCAACTCCAGCTGCCATCATCGCCCGCTGCTTCCGCGGTCTACCCGGCCTTAACCGCGTCTTCGGATCAGGAAAGCTCCGCAGCTTCTCCGCGCAATGCGCGCAGTACACCGTTGTGCCCATCTGGCTCCGTATCCAAAGTGTGCCGCATCCTTCGCATACCTTTAGTGTCACGCTCAAGTACGTCATCCGACCTCCAGGGCAAATTACTCTCCGCATCTCGCCTCTTAGGAGAGCGTGCAGCAGATCGCTACGACCCAGCCCCTGTCTTGCAGCGCGAACCGCGTCGCGCAACAGGTGATCTGGTCCTCACGCTCTCCGCAGCTCTAAGCCTTAAGGCTTCGGCGGCACAATAGACGACTCTTCCCTCGTGCATCCGAAATTCGCCGGTGCCGTCAGGAAAATGAAGTGCGTACGCGCTCGCAGACCGGTGGAGCAAAAACATAACGGATGTACCTGCGTGAGCAGGCAAACGGACCTGGGTCTCTCTGAAAGAAAAACCTCTGCCGCTCCTAAGCTCGACACCGTTGCTGTTTCTGCTCTAGCCCTGCAATCGCCTCTTCAACTTCTGCTATGTCGAGTAAAAGTAAACCGAATCTACGTGCCTCCTGAGTCACGGTCAATTCCCGGACCGAACCCAGAAGTTACCCTGAGACAGCCGAAAGTCCCCCGACTTCGGGTTTTCGAGACATTCTCTGAGTCACACTTTTCTTTAGGCAATGTGCGCCTAGAGAGGTGTATAGCTCTTTGGCAACTTCAACCGGATGAACTTCTCTCAGCTGCATGAGCGATTGCGATTGGAACTGGTCCGCCGAATCGACCGCGAGCTCATTACGGCCGCATCTCTCGCCCGGCAAACTGGCCTCCAGCAACCGCACATCTCCAACTTTCTTCGCAGCAAGCGACGCCTAAGTCTTCCAGCCCTGGACCGGGTCCTGGCTGCGCTCGCGCTGAGTATTGAAGATTTGCTGGTGTCTGCGGAAACGGCGGCCTTTGCCGCCTCTCCGCCGGACTCGGTCCCGCTCGTCTCCCAGGACGGCGCCATGCACGACGCTTTCATCTCGCCAACCGCGTCTTTTGACCGCATCCAGCTTCCCGCCGGCAGTCTCGAGGATCTCCGGCCCCGCCAGGCTTTCCGCCGCCGTGACTGGCAGCGCTTTGTTGCCGTTGGCGTCACCCCCGCCCAGGCCCGCCCCATGGCTCCCGTGCTCGCGTCCAATACCATCGTCGTACTCGACCGCCACTACAGCGCCATCGTCGACTACCGCCCGCCACAGCTCAACATCTATGCTGTCCGCGTCGACAACGCCATGCTCTTCCGCTACGTCAGCTTCGACGCCAGCCGCCTCGTCCTGCGGCCACACGGCCTTGACTTCCCCATCCAGCTCCTTGAAGTTGCCCCGAATGTCTCGCCCAGCGACCTGATCGTCGGGCGTGTCTGCGTCTCGATCTCTCGCCTCTAGCCCACCCGTGTCTCTCCGCAATCTTTGGTAGCATCACCCTTGGGAGAGTTCTCATGGATCAACCGCAAACCTCCACCGCTGGCGCCCGTCGGGATGAAGACATCGCTCTCGACTTGCTCAAGTTTGTCGCCAACACTACCAGCCTCATTCGTCCCAGTGCCCCCTCCACTGGCTTCACGGCAACGCTAAATGCCAAGCCTGAAGACCAGGTCACCCAGCTCCTAGACCTCTACGGACGCTGCCTCACCGCCGTCCAGGGCACCCCATCCGCTCCCACCAAGGGGTCTGCGCGCTAGCGCCTCCACTTGCCCTACGCTGGTCCCATTGCCGGCCCCGTTCAGGTAGTTGTCTGCGGCGCCGGTGCCTTCGGCCGCAATCACATCCGCATCTACCGCGAACTGCAAGCCACAGGCTTCCCGGTCGTCCTTGCTGCCGTCGTCGAGCCGCACCCCGAACGCGCCCAGGCAATCGCCTCCGAGACCGGCGTCCCGATATTCCCCGACCTTGACACCTGCCTCCAACACGTTCAACCCCATGCCGCCTCCATCTGCGTCCCCACAACCGGCCATTTCGCCGCCGCCTCCGCGCTCCTCGCTGCCGGCATCCACGTCCTGATTGAAAAGCCCATCGCCTCTACCCTGGCCCAGGCTGACCAACTCATTGAGCTCGGCCACAAGCACCAGCGCCTCATCCAGGTAGGCCACCTCGAGCGCTTCAATCCCGCCGTCGCAGCCCTGGCCACCCGCACCCATAACCCCATGTTCTTCGAGGCTCACCGTCTCTCCGTCTTCAGCCCTCGCGCTCTGGACGTCGACGTCGTCCTCGATCTCATGATCCACGACCTCGACATCGTCCTTCAGCTTGCCCAGTCGCCCGTCCGCGAGGTCCGCGCCGTCGGCCTTCCCGTCCTCTCCGCCCAGGTTGATATCGCGAACGTTCGTGTCGAGTTCGACTCCGGTTGCATCGCCAACTTCACCGCCAGCCGCGTCTCTACCGAACGCGTCCGCAAGCTTCGTTTCTTTCAGCCTCATCAGTACGTCTCGGTCGACTATGCCCGGCAGGACCTGCTGATCATCGGCGTCGACCCCAGCACCGCATCCTCGCAGCTCCAAAACCCACAGCTCATCCCGGCAGCCCCGTCGCTGACACCTGGTGGCCCCACCCTCAGCTTTGACAAGCCGCCCATCACCCCGGGCGAACCTCTTCGTCTCGAGCTTCTCGCCTTCCTCGAGTCCATTCGGGCAGGCACCCCTGCGCTCGTTCCCGGCGAGCAGGCACGCGCAGCCTTGGCCCTGGCCCTCGACGTCCAGGCAGCCATGCAAGCCCACGCAACCCGCGCAGGCTTGCCGTCCCTTGCGCCCTCAGCCTACAGTTAGCAGGCAAGTAGCGTCAGGAAGACCTTTTCGAGTGTTCTGGTACAGGTTCCTTATAGGAAGGGCAGGATCTGCTCGCGCTCGCCTTGCGCGTCAAAGCAAATGTATGAAGTGAAAGCGGGTAAGTTGACCGAAGGGTCATCAATCCCCTACTGGGGTCTGATCGCGTAACGACCACTCATCGAGCAACGCGCCCAACTGCGCAACCGCATCCGACCAAGCACTGGCCATCAAGCAATCGAAAACCGATCGAGCAAGCGCCATCAACCGCGCACCCGCGTGATCATCAAGACACCCGGTGTCATCCTGGGCGAAGCGAAGGATCCGCTGTTTTTGCGCCCCACCATGCAGCGGAGCTACAGAAAGTGCGCTCACAAGCCTGGACTCGCCTCAATCAACCAGTGTCATCCTGAGCCAGGCGAAGGATCTGCGGTTCCCTCCAGCGGTGCCCAGGCAAACCTAGGGCAGCCGCTGTACCTGCACACCCTCAGGCGCCTTCAACTCGAACTGCGCATCCGTTAGCGGCCCGTTTAACGTCAGCTTCTCGATCGTCACCATGATCTGGTACTCCTCAAGCGGCCTCCGGATCGTAATCACCTTCGGATACTGCACCCCATCGAAGTTCTGGAAGCTCGACAGCAGTGCTTGCGTCGCAATCGCACCCGCATTGTCATAGCTGTCTTCCTCGGTCGGCATCAAGTCCACCCGGCTAAAGTGAATCACCCTTTCCGGGATCAACTCATGGCTCTCCCCGCTTCGCCTCCGCACAATCGTCAGCAGGTACTCAGGCACAGTTGTCTTCACGTGGGTCAACGGGTTCTCCCGTGGCACATCCACCTTGGTCACCGTTACCAGCTCTTCCGGCCTTATCTTGCGCGGGATCATCGAGTCAAAGAAGAGTCCGGGCCGCAGGTTCTCGAGCGGTTTGGTTGACGGCTTGCTCACCTGGTTCGAGCCCTCAACAAGCTTGTTCTGCGAAGGGATGAGCAACTCAAACGTCTTCCCGTCGCTTGCCAACTCGAAAGCATGCGTCCGCAGCACCGGCACCAGCCCCACCACGTGCACCATCTCCGGCTTGCGTAGCAAAATGAAGCCACCGAGCGATGTATACTCGGTCACTTTGCCCTGGGTCGCACCACCCACCGATGCCTGGAAGTCGACTGTCGCATTCAGCGTGTCGATCGAGTCACTGATCTTGTTGATCATCGAGACAAGCTGATCCGCGTCTGCCTCACGCAGCGCAACGGGCGCTGCTGACTTGGCGACTCTGTGCGTGTGCCACAAACATCCATTGAGGGCAGGGAGCAGGCACAGCCAGAGCAGGGCAGGGGATCGTCGCATAAAGGTCAGTGTCAGCTTCTTTCTGAGCAAGCCTTAAGTATAGCTGTCCACATGCGGCTTTCCCTCTAGTGCCCTCCACTCTCTCGCGCCGCATGCCGATATGCCGCCACGTTCTTCTCGTGCTCCGCCAGCGTCTCGGCAAAGCGGGATACCCCATGCGGATCGCGTCCCGCTGCCACGAAATACAGAAAGTCCGTCTTTGCCGGCGCCATCGCCGCACGGAGCGACACAGCCCCAGGATTGCAGATCGGCCCAGGCGGCAGCCCCGCATGCAGGTACGTGTTATAGCCTGACTCCGCCCGCAAATCGCTCCGGTATATGGTTCCCCGGTACCGTCCAGCCAGCAGCGCCGCATAGATCACCGTCGGGTCCGTATCGAGCGCCATACCCCGCCCCAGCCGATTCACAAACACACTCGCCACCAGCGGCCGCTCCGCCGCCACGGGCGTCTCCCGTTCCACCAGGGACGCAAGCGTCACCACCCGGTGCACATCCCCGGTCAATCCGAGCGTCGCCTCCTCCTGCGCAAACCTCCGCACCATCGCCGCCACCATCTGCTCCGGCAGCGTATGCGGAGCAAACTGGTACGTATCCGGAAACAGGTATCCTTCCACGCTCAACGCGCCGGGGTCCAGCCCCCGCACCAGGCCCACTTCCCGCTTGGCAGCCGCTAGAAAGCCTGCCGCAGTCACTAGTCGGGCTCCTTCCACCCTCTGCGCAATATCAAAAAGGTTCGCCCCCTCCGGCACCGTCAACGTCAGCGTGTACACCTCGCCGTGCTCAATCTGCGCATACACCTCCCCCACCTTGCGCGGACGATCAAACCGGTACTCCCCCGCCTTGAGCGTTCCTCCGCGGATCACCCGCAGCGCTTCAAACGCATACCGGCTCGCGATAATCCGCCGCCCTTCCAGCTGTCGCGCCATCTCCTGCGAGGACATGCCCGGTGCAATCGTCACCAGCGTCTCGCCCCTGGGCCCCATCGGCCAGGAGAACGCGTAGAGTCCCCAACCACCCGCCAGCACCACGGACAGCAACAGCAGCCAGATCACACCTCGCACACCATTCCCCCCGCCTCTACCAGTCTGCTTCGAGTCTACGGCGATCCTTCTGCCGCGCCATCTCTCCTCGGTACCTCTCTCCAGGCGTACCATCCCCGGCCACTTGCCAGCCCGGTCGCACGCGTATAATCGTGGCTTACGAAGCACCCGGCACACGCCGCACCTGAGCACCCCCAACGGACCCCGCAGCAATGGCTGAACAGACCAGCTCCATCCCGGAACATATCAAGAAGAAGCTGCTCGAGGAGATCCGCCAACTCGAACACGAGCTCGCCCATGAGCTCCCCCAGGAGATCAAGAAGGCAGCCTCCCTCGGCGACCTCAGCGAAAACGCCGAGTACCACATGGCCAAGCAGCGCCAGGAGTTCGTCAACGCTCGCCTCGGTCAGATGAAGAAACGCATGGGCGAACTCGCCATGGTCGACTTCCGCAACATTCCACGCGATCGCATCGCGTTCGGCTCAACCGTAACCGTCTTTGACTCCACGAAGGACGAAGAGCTGCAATACAAGCTCGTCACCAGCGAAGAGTCAGATGTTGCCAAAGGCCTCATCTCCACCACCTCGCCCATAGGCCGCTGCCTGGTCGGTAAACAGCTCGGCGACATCGCCACTGTTGTTACCCCTAACGGCAAGCGCGAGCTGGAAGTTCTGAAGTTTGCTACCATCCACGACGAGATCGCCTGATGCATCAAGCCTCGGCCCTTAGCATGAGCAGATCGAATGTCCGCGTGAGCCAGGCGATTGTCGTCATGAGCAGATCAGCTGTCATCCTGAGCCAGGCGAAGGATCTGTGGTTCCCACAACCATCAACACGGCCGACCCCTGCCCCCGCCACACCACGCTGCAGTCAGCCGCTCTAAAGCGTCCTCCGCCATGAGTCTCCGAGCCCCGACCAAGTCCGTGCCCTCACCTCACGCCAACCCGCACGCCCCCTCTGAACACCATCGCACCTGGACAGCTGCCTTCGGCCGAGGCTGCGCCGTCCTGCTCGGCGCCATCGTCAACGGCCTTGCCCTCACGCGCATCTCGCCTAACGCCCTCACCTTCATCGGCCTCATCATCAACACCGTCGCCGCGCTCTTCTTTGGCTATGCCAACGAGCACAACTACGTTCGCATGTTCCTCTACGCGGCCCTCGTGATCATCGGCGCCGGTATCTTTGACATGGTCGACGGCCGCGTCGCCCGCCTCACCAACAAGGTCACCCTCTTCGGCGCATTCTTTGACTCCGTCATCGACCGCTACTCCGACGTCGCGCTCTTCTTCGGCCTGCTCGTCTACTACGCCCGCGGCAATCGCTTCTTCTACGTCGTGCTGGTCGCTTTTGTCATGGTCACTTCGCTCCTTGTGAGTTACACCCGCGCCCGCGCCGAAGCCTTGATCGGTAAATGCAAGGTCGGCTTCATGGAGCGCCCCGAGCGCGTCGTCCTGATCATCATCGGCGCCCTCTTCAGCAAGTGGGGCGTCATGGCTCCCGTCCTCTGGGTCCTCGCCGTGCTCTCCACCATCACGGTGATCCACCGCATCCGCTACACGTATGAAGTCACCCGCGAAATGACCTCCCGCTCCTAGCCACTCCGCGCCCGCGCTCATGCCCGCCCCGCCACCGGCCCTGCCCTCCATCCCCTGCTCGCCTCGACCCGCTCCGCGCCCTTGCTCTTCAAGCTCGTCATCCTGATCGCAGCGAAGAATCTGCGGAGGCTTCCCTCCGCTTGCAGACAAACACGGTGCCCCAGGTCTCGCCCCTGAGACCTGGGGCCAGCCACACCCACCAGCCCAGCAAGAAAGGGCGAGGCCGCAGGCCCCGCCCTCCCCTCAACCGCCCACGCCAACTACTGCTTGAACACACTCCCACTCTCCGCCGTCTGCGTCCACCGCAGCCCGAACGTATACGTAGGCTTGTAATACTCCCGCTGAATCGGGAACTGCTCGCTTCCGTTATAAAACCCGAACACCTCGTTATTCAGATTTAAAAACTGCGCCACCACGCTCACCCCGCGCCCCCTGGGCACCAGGTAGCTCACCTGTGCGTCCACCTGCGTGTGAGGGTAAATGTAGGTGTCCGAACCCGGGCCCTTGACGCCGCCCGGTGTGGCCGTTGTCGCGGCGCCATCGATCGGCGTCCCGTCCTGATAGGCGTAGGACCACAGGTACGCATCATTGTGGGTCAGGCCCATGCGCGCAGAGATGCCGTACTTGTCGTACGTGGTGTCGAAGTTCCAGTTGTTGGGCGCATTGCGCTGCAGGGTCGGCTTATCGGAGCGGCCCGGAATGCCCGCGACCGAAGTCGTGTAGCTGTAGTTGGCGCGAAAGCCCGTGCCAGACAGCGCCCCCGGCAGCCGCCGCAGGTGCTGCTCCCAGCTCATCTCCACGCCCAGCAGGTGCGCGGCGCTTACGTCAAACGGAGCACTCTCAAAGTACGCCGCTGGCGCGCTTGTTCCGGGCGCCGTGTACTGCACCGTCGCCGTCGAGTTGGCGATGTAGTTGTACAGCATCTTGTAGAAGACACCGCCCTGGATCACGCCCACGTTCTTCAAGTAATGCTCGCCGAGCAGATCCACGTTCTCGGCCCACGTCGCCTTCAGCTTTGGGTTCCCGGCGGAGAGAGCAGGGTCACCGGCCGTGTTTGCGGCGTTCGGATCGTAGGTGAGGAAGGGTGCCAGGTCCCCGTAGTTGGGCCGCGCCAGCCCGATGCTGTAGGCCAGCCGGAAGTCCGTGTAGTCTCCCAGATTGTACTGCAGCGAGGCGCTCGGCAGCACAAAGCTATAGCTGTTGGTGCTATGCAGCGGCGAGATGGAGTTGTCCCCGGCATTGAACTGGTTGCCCCGCACATCCTCCTGCGTGGTCTCCACCCGCACGCCCGTATTGACCCGGTATTTGCCAAATGTAACCGTGTTCATCACATACCCTGCCCAGTCCCGCTCCCGCACGCCCCAGTTGTTCGGCAGGTTGCGCGAGGGCTGAGAGTCGATGGCAAATTGCCCCGCATTCCCGTTGTAGAAGCTGAGAATTTTGGTCGCCTGCGCCATCGGTCCCATGGCGTAGCGTCCAAAGTAGTAATCAGGGTCGGTGTGGCTGCTCAGCACGGTACTTAATGCGGGCGTCGGACCCGCATCGTCTGTCTCGTGGTACAGCTGGCTTTTGATCACGTCGCGAATCTTGAAGCCCGCCTCCCAGGCCCCGAAGGCCGAGCCCCGCGTCGTGTACCGATGCCCATAGTTCGCCTCGCCCGCAAGGTCCCGCTCGTGCGTGTGATTGTCCGTAAAGCTGATATCGCTCAGCGTGTACTGGGTCGGATCGAAGATATTAACGTCGTTTGCAACCGTAAATTGCGGAGTGTGAGGGTTGGCCGTCCCTACGTTGAATTGGACTCCGGAGATGCCGTTGAAAAAGGAATAGGTCGAGCCACCCGTCAGTGCCGCCTGCGACAGCGCTCCCCGGTAGTTCCAGTAAGCATTGCCGTGCTCCTGATGCGCACCCGCATTCACGCTCCATATCTCCTGGGTGGGCCGTCGATAGTTGTCCGAGTACGAGGTAGAACCGGTGTTGTCACCCGTCGTCGCCGAGGTAAAGGCCCCAGCCGTGAGCGAGTAGATACTGTTCTCGCCATAGTCGTTGAAGTAGGAGTACAGACCCTTGACGAAGGCCGAGGAGTTCTCGCCCAGCCGGTAGTCGAGCGACCCTCCGGCCCCGTACCGGGTGCGGTCGTAGTAGTAGTCGCGCAGGTCGATCGCGTTCGGCGCATTGACTGTGCCAATCGTTTTGCCGTTCGCATCCACGATGTCGTTGACCGCCGCGGACGGCTCGATGTCGTTGATGCCCCGGCCGTTCCAGTCATAGCTGCCCGTGCCCAGGAAACCCCAGCGCTTGTCCGTCCCAAAGCGCCGTCCGTAGGTGGCAAAGACCTGGTCCTCTCCTCGTCCGCCATTGCCGCCGATCGGCGTATGTCCCAGCAAGCCTTCCACCGCAAAGTAGGGCTGGTCGGTCGCCTGCCGCGTCACCAGGTTCACGCTGCCGCCTATCCCGTCCCCGTCCATATTCGCCGTTAGCGTCTTGTTCACCTCGATGGACTCCACCAGGCCCGCCGGGATGGTGTCCAGCTTGACGAAGCGCACGTTCTCCGGCGAAGGAACCTGCATCCCGTCGATCGTCACATTGTTCAGCCGCGGCTCGGTCCCGCGAATCTGGATGTACTTGCCCTCGCCCTCGTCCCGCTCCAGCGACACGCTCGGCATCCGCCCCACTGCGTCCGCGATGTTCACATTCGGCAGGCTGTTGATCACCTCCGACGGCAGCACCTGCATGATGTTCGTCGCGACCCTCTGCCGGTTTAGCGCCTCGGCCTCGCCTACCTCGCGCTCCGCCCGCACCTGCACGTCGGTCGTCGCATCCTCGACCGCCAGCACCGCGTTCACACTGGCAATCGAGCCCGCCACCACATCGATCTCGCTCGTGTACGTCCCAAAGCCAAGGTACGACACGCGCACCGTGTAATGCCCCGGCGCTACGCCGGAGACGATGAACTGACCCTGCACATCGGTCACCGCCGTCTGCTGGCCGACCTCAACCCGCGCGCCCTGCAGCACCGCCTTGCTCGACTCGGTTACCGTGCCGGCCACCGATCCGCGATCCTGCTGCGCAACCAGCGCCGTCGCCGTGCCCAGCAGCAGGCAGGCAGAGGCAAGCGCCCTCGGGCGAAGGCTGCTCGAAGCTTCAAAGACATTTCGTAAATTGGGAAACAAGGGAGACCTTTGTCGACCTGGATTGGCAAAGGCGGCGCATCCGCTTGCGGGAGCTGTGCACACCAGGGCCTGCTACCAGTCCAGTGCCGCAGCCCTTAACCAACGGTGAAGAGACACCCGGCGCAACCGTACTTTCATCACCCTTTCACCCCCTGTTCACGCAAGGCCCCGCGCCGCCCAGCGGCAAGTGCAGGGCAGCCCCCCGAGCGCGTGGCGTTCATCATTGGCGCACTGCCCGACAAGTGGGGCGTCATGGCCCCCGCTCTCCGGGTCCTCGCGGTGCTATCAACCATCACAGTCATCCGCCTCATCCGCTACATCTACGAAATGATCCCCGACATGACTCGGGGCGCTTAGGTCCCTCTACCTCGTCTGTGTTGATCTGTAACATTTCGGACATGGACCCGGTCAGATGACTCCGGCGCCCTATGAGTGCTCGCCGCCAATTTCAACCCTGGCATGCGTCCCCTTGTACTGGGAACTCCGGAGACCACGCGCAGATTCTCCGTCATCTATCGGTGACGACGTGTGCCGCTTGCCACCGCGCCTGCCCGAATCTAGCGCTGGATGGTGCCAAGCGGATCCGTGTCGAGCTGCATAAAACTAACCTTTATCGCGATGACCACAGGACCTCCTGCGCAACATGATGCTGGTGGCACTGTCGTCCAGCTCATTTACACCACTGCGCGAGTAGTAATAACGCTCAGGCCGTAACCATCACGCTTGTGAGCGCTTCACTTCAAGAGAGGAACTCCATGGTGCGGCGCCCCGGTACCGCTGAAGCGAGCTTGGTCAAGACAGTACTTGACTCGTAACGGCGATTTGAACCGGGCAGACCGCGGCATACCTCCACACGCTCTCTCGCCTCCACTTCACGCGCCCCGTCGTAAAGCACAACCCACATGCCAGAGCGTGCTCATGCTTCTGAAGGGCCTCTTACGGCCAGTAAACCTTTCCTCTCCACCTTACGGTGGAAACGTGGTTCCACCCGGAAACAAAAGTTTCATAATCAGCCACATACACGTGCCAAACGTCTCCTGCAGAGAGTATGGTTTGCAGCGATGGTATCGTCACCCTCGCCCGGCGCGGCAACACGCGCTCCGATGCCGCAAGGTCGGCCTGCAAGTCATGGCCGATAGCTCAACCTTACTTCCGCACCCGAAGTACGCACCTCTTTCCAAGGAAAACCATGATCGATCCACGCAACTTCGGTACTACCCGCACCGGCCAGTGTGCACACTCCTTACGCAAAGGTGCGAAGCGCTTTGCACTCCATAGCGCACTTCTTCTTGCCACCGCCACCGCTGCTCTCGGCCAACTCACCACGGCTGATATCCTCGGCACCGTTACCGACGCAAGCGGCGCAGTCGTTGCCAATGCCAATGTCACCATCACCAATCTCGCCACCAACGAGCAGCGCACGGCCACTACCAATGCCAGCGGCGACTACCAGGTCACGCTCCTGCCCGTCGGCCACTACTCCATAACCATCAAGGCTCCGGGCTTCAAGACCTCCAGCACGCCAGACCTCTCGGTCGAGTCAGGCGATCGCGCCCGCAACGATGTGCATCTCGCCACCGGCGGCACCTCCGAGACCGTGACAGTGGAAGCGACGACCCCGCTCCTCCAGGCCGATAACGCCACCGTAAGCTCCACCGTCACCGCCAAGGCTGTCCAGGATCTCCCGCTCAATGGCCGCAACTTCGTCCAGCTGGTGCAGATTGTTCCCGGTGCCAATGAAGGCCCAGGCAACGGTCTGACCAGCGGCGGTCGTCCCGATGACCGCCGCATCAGCGCCAGCTTCTCCGTCAATGGCCAGGACGACACCCTGAACAACTACATCGTCGACGGCATCGACGACAACGAGCGCGTCATCGGCACCATCGGCGTACGCCCCAGCGTTGAAGGCATCCAGGAAATCACCGTCGAAACCAACAGCTACTCGGCCGAAGCAGGACGTACCGCGGGCGGCGTCGTCAACATCATCACCCGTTCCGGCGGCAACCAGTTTCATGGCTCCGCCTACGAGTTCTTCCGCAACGACCTCTTCGACGCGCGCAACGTTTTGCAGACCACCGGCGGCAAGCCTGAGCTCCGTCAGAACCAGTTCGGTGGCTCGATCGGCGGCCCCATCCTGCGCGACCGCACCTTCTTCTTCTTTGATTATGAAGGTTATCGCCAGGTCAACGGCCTCACCTACACCAGTACCGTGCCCACTATCGACGAGTACAACAACATCAACAGCATCGGTGGCGGTTCGCCTCAAGCCCTGGTCGCCGCCGGCAATGGTACAGCCGGCTACCAGGTCGACCCTGTGGCCCTTGCCTACCTCAAACTCTTCCCGGCGCCCAATACTGGCCCTGCCGGCCAGCTGACGAACAACTTTGTCATCAGCCCCAAGCGTACCCAAAACAGCAACACCTACGATGCCCGCGTTGACAACAAGTTCAGCGACAAGGACCAGTTTTTTGCGCGCTTTGACTACAACGCAGTCAACACCGTGACGCCTCCCGCGCTCGGCGTCGTCAATGGACTGCAGATTAGCGGCGGTCGCTACCTTTTCGCCGGACCTGCGACAGACAAGGAGCTACAGGGAGCACTCGGTTACACCCACATCTTCAATCCGAACTTCATCCTCGATCTCCGCGCGGCCTATACCCGCGTCAACAACCTGTCACTGCCGTTGAACTACGGCACCAGCCCTGACACCAAGCTTGGCTTCGGCTCCAACATGAACTTCAACGGCTTCTCCAACTTCCTTACGCCCATTGCCTTTGGTCCCTTTTCTGATATCGGCGACGGCGCCTATGTGCCGCTGCAGGATATCGACAGCACCTACCAGTACGCGGGCACTGTCAGCTATACCCTGGGCAACCACAACATCAAGGCAGGATTAGGCTTCATCCGTCGTCAGGCACGCAACGTGCAAAGCGCGTTTGCTGCTGGGCAATACGGTTTCGGTCTCTCGACTGACACCGCCGCAACCCAGAAGCAGACCCAGGACAATCAGCTCGCCTCATCGCTCATCGGCGCCTTCTCCTCGGACAGCCGCAACTACGACCTCACCCCGCCCGACTACCGGAGCTACGAGCCGAGCGCCTTCGTTCTCGACAGCTGGAAGGTAACCCCTAGGCTGACCGTGCAGTACGGCGTTCGCTATGACCTCTTCACTCCCTTCACCGAGGCGCACAACCGCATCTCGAACTTCGACTTCTTCCAGGCGCTTGGTGCCGGCGATGCGACCAGCTCACAGTCCGCCCTGAAGATCGCTGGGGTCAACGGTGTCAATGACAATGCCGGCATCCAGACCGACTACTCCAACGTTGCTCCTCGTGTCGGCTTCTCTTATTCACCCATGCCCTCAACGGTGGTGCGTGGCGGCTACGGGCTCAGCTTCTTCCCCGGCAACTACACCTCCAATGCCGACCTTAAGAACGCGCCATTCGTCTCCGTCTTTAGCCCGAACTGTCTTTCCACCGCTGCTTACCAGATTGTCACCACGCATGGAGGCGCTGCGACGGTGCCAGGCGGCGGCGAATGCGGCAGCGCAAACTCACCCGGTGCCTTCAACACTTTCGACGCTGGGCTTCCGCTGCCCGCTGCGCAAAGCATCACCAGCCCCTCGCTCTCCTTCGTCGCTGAAAGTCCCAAGTTCCGGTCCGCTCTCATCCAGCAATTCAACCTCCAGGTTGAGCAGCAGTTCGGCGCAAACGTCTTCACAATTGGCTACGTCGGCAACATCGGCCAGCATCTGCCTGAGACGATCAACAACATCAATGCCCCACTCCCCTTCGATTCCACCACTGCGGCTGCGCAGGATCCGCAATCGCCCGTCGGCAAATTTCTACTGCTGGGTCAAGGCAAGCTGAAGAATCTTTCGGGCGTGGGCTGGCTGCAAAGCGAAGGCATCTCCAACTACAACGCTCTCCAGACCTCCGTGCAGCGTCGCTTCACCCATGGTCTGGCCTTTGACGCGAACTACACCTGGGCCACTGCCCTCAGCGACATCACCGGCTTCTCGCAGGAAGGCGCGCAGGGCTGGAGCAATGCCAACGCGTTTGCCATCCGCCAGATCGACTATGGCAACGCAGAGAACGAGATCAAGAGCCGTTTCGCGATCTCGCTTAACTATCAGCTTCCTTTCGGCGCTAACTTCACCGGCGTCAAAAAGGCAGCACTGCACGGCTGGGAGATCAACACCATCTCGGCATGGCAGAGCGGCAAGCCGTTCTCCATCCTGAACGGTGGCACTGGTGATGTGGGCGCAGCGGGTACTTCGGGCGCCGGCACCTCGTATGGCAACCGCGCGGTACCCAACAACAACGCCGGACCTGACCGCCCGAACACGATCGCCAACCCAGTCCTTGGCAGCAAATCGCTGCACCAGTACTTCAACACCGCAGCCTTTGCTCCGCAGCCACTGGGAACGGTCGGCAACACGGAGCGCAACTCACTCTTCGGACCCCACTACCGTCACGTCGATCTTTCTATCTTCAAGGACTTTGCCGTGACCGAGAGGGTCACCATGCAGTTCCGTGCAGAGGCCTTTGACATCACCAACACTCCAAGCTGGATCATTACCCAGGGCAGCGGCAATGCTCAGCTTGGCAACTCCGCCTTCGGAACCGTAACCAACTACGACCCGAACTACACACCGCGCCTGGTCCAGTTCGCTCTTAAAGCGACCTTTTAACCAGCGCATCAGAAAACGGCGGCAGCCTTCGCAGACCGCCGCCGTTTTCCTCTAGTCTGCGACCCGTCGTTGATGCTTTCACAGTGCTACTCTCCGCGATCCCACCGCCGGAAACCAAAACGAGGGAAACAGGGCTGAGAAACGAAAACAAAGGAGACGAAACCGGGCAACAAGAGCAAAGGAAACAAGGCCTGAAGAAAATAACTAAGGAAGCAAAGACGAAGGAACAAAAACTCGGGAAACAGAAACTGTCTTCCTGAGTGCGGCGAAGGATCTCGGGTTGACCTCCCCATTTAAAGCGAAGAGCAACCGCCAGTGGCAAAGAGCCAGCCGCGGCTACTGCTTCCAGCAGCAGGGTAACTCGTTCGAGTCCCGGCTCACTCCAAAGCCATCAAGGTCGCAGCCTGCCTCGCTACAATAAGGGTGATGCCAATTCAACCCATTCTGCTCGTCCACGGCGGCGCCTGGGCCATCCCTGACGCGCTCCGTGCTGCACACGAAGCAGGCGTCCTCGCCGCCCTCCAGGCTGGCGCCGCGCTCCTCGCTCGCGGCGCCACGGCCGTTGATGCGGTTGAAGCTGCTGTAACCATCCTCGAAGACGACGACACCTTCGACGCCGGTCGGGGTGCCTTCCTCACCCGCGAAGGCCGCGTCCAACTCGACGCCCTGCTCATGGAAGGTGCCACTCTCCGCGCAGGCGGCGTTGCCTGCGTCGAGCGCCTCCGCAATCCCATCCGCGCCGCCCGTCTGGTCCTCGAGCAAAGCTCCCACGTCTACTTCGTCGGTCCCGGCGCTGAGGCCTTCGCCAATTCGCACGGCATGCCACTCATCGATAACAGCGAGCTCGTCGTAGACCGTGAACGCTTCCACCTCGCCGAGGCCCGACGCAAACTCGAAGCCGGTTTGCCCGACCTCACCTTCGCCGGCCTACCCGGCGAGTTCTCACCAGCCTTCGACTCCCATGACACCGTCGGCGCCGTTGCTCTGGACCAGCATGGCAACCTCGCCAGCGCCACATCCACCGGCGGCACCCTCAACAAAGCGCCAGGCCGTGTCGGCGACTCGTCGCTTATCGGCTGCGGCTGCTACGCCGACAACCACAGCGCTGCCACCTCTCTCACCGGCTGGGGCGAACCCATCATGAAACTCGTCCTCGGCAAGTGGGCCGTTGACCAGGTAGCCAGCGGGGCCGCGCCCACGGATGCCGCGCAGGCCGCCATCGATTACCTCTACACCCGCCTGGGCGGCCACGGCGGCATCATTCTGCTTGCCCCCGATGGCCGGTACGGCATCGCTCACAACACCCCTGGCATGGCCTGGGGCATAGCAGACGCTCACGGCCTCCGCACCGGGTTACAGATGGGGAAACCGCCTATGAACCAACCACCCGCGCAAGCACTCTCTGTCCAAGAACAAAGCTCATCCTGAGCGAAGTCGACTGGAAGTGGACTGAAGGAGCCGCGGCAGCCGTGACCTTTCGCCACTTCATGCCCCGCCGGCAAGCCCATCCACCCGAGAAAGCCAGAACGCCGATGCTCATCCTCGCCTCCGCTTCCCCACGCCGCCGAGAAATCCTCACCCAGGCCGGCTACACCTTCTCCGTCCAGCCCACCAACATTTCGGAAGAGCAGCACCCCGGCGAGAACCCCATCACCTTCGCCCTCCGCCTCGCCCGGGAAAAAGCCACGGCGACTGACTCCGCTGCAGACGACTACGTCCTCGGTGCCGACACGGTCGTCATCGCTCCCGACCAAACCACCCTTGGCAAGCCCACTGACGCTGAAGACGCCGCCCGCATGCTCCGCCTGCTCTCCGGCGCCACTCACCAGGTCGTCACCGGCGTCTGTCTTCACTCCTCCACGCGTACTGAGTGCGCAGCCGAGCTCACCTGGGTTACCATGCACACCATCAGCGAGCCCGAGATCGCCGCTTACGTCAGCTCCGGCGAGCCTTTTGATAAGGCCGGTGCCTATGCCATCCAGGGCCGCGCTGCCCGTTGGATTCCCCGCATCCACGGCTGCTACTTCAACGTAGTCGGCCTCCCGATCGCGCTCGTCTCCTCGATGCTCAGCGGCATGTCCTTCCACCAGCCTAAGCACCCGTAAAGCTCAGCTGCCTCCACACAGGACTCCTGACCGCAGGGGCCGTCTTCAGCGACCATGCCAGGCCCCGCACCTAAGAGGTGCTGCCCGCACCGCACAGGCTTGACTGCCGCGCAATCAGCCGCGGCGGGACTATCACCTTGCGCGGTCTCCCATCAGCTATTCCGGCGGCCAACTTCAGCGCCAGTTCGCCCGCCTTGGCTCCAAGTAAGGTTCGCGAAATGTCCATCGACGAAAGCGGCACCCGGAACGACTCCGCATAACGAATATTGCCGCTGCCAATGATCGCGATGTCTTCCGGGATTCGCAGACCCGAAGCCAGGATGGCATTCATCGCACCAATCGCCGCTGGATCGTTGTAACAAAAAACAGCGTCCGGGCGAGGTCGCACGCGCAACAGCCTCTCCATGGCCTGCTGGCCGGTTCTGTCGCCGGATTCATCGCCGCGTTTACGCCGCACCATGTACGCCTTCGGCACCGAGATGCCATGCCGTTCAAGTGCGTTCTTGTAGCCCTGCAATCGCCCTGTCGACGTGCTCACCTGCTGGCCGCCTATGTGCGCGATCCTGCGCCGACCCTGCGCAATCAGGTGCTCGGTTGCCATGTCCCCTACGAGCACGTCATTGGTCCCGACGAAGTGGGCCGCATGCCCTCGAAACTCGCGATCAATCAGGATCAGCGGTACCTTCTGCAAGGCAATCTGCCGCAATCCCTCCGGCTTCGATTGGCATGAAGCGACGATCAGCACATCTACCCGCCGCCGCATCATCTGCTCCAGTTCCCGCCGCTCCAGTTCCGGCTCTTCATCTGATGATGCGATGACCAGTCCAAACCCCTTCAGGCGCAGCGTATCGGAGATACTCTTCGCCACCTCTGAAAAGAAGGCATGCACCAGGTCAGGCACTATCAAACCCACCATTAGCGTGCGTCCGGAAGCCAACCCCTGGGCGTGCAGGCTGGGCTGGTAGTTCAGCTCCTTGATCCGCCGCAGCACCCGCTCACGCGTCGCGGCACTTATATCTTTATGGTTGTTGAAAACCTTGGAGACAGTAACAACGGAGATGCCCAGCTCGTCAGCAATATCCTTCATCCGAACGGGCATCATTCATCTCCACGAAACACGTTGCAAGGTTGTAATGACGCATCTGGTTACCTGCCGAAACTTACAATGTGTCTGTTTGCGGTCGCGGCGCGCCCTGCGCCAGGAAGGCGTAGCAGGCGATCAAGACATACCCGGCGAGCGGCACGCAGTAGGCGTAGGCCAGACTCGTTGACGAGTCTGCAATGATCCCCATGATTGGCGTCAGTACCGCGCCACCTACAATCGACATCACGATCAGCGATCCGCCTACCTTGCTGTCCTTGCCTAACCCATGCAAGCCAAGAGCGAAGATGGTCGGATACATCAGCGACATGAAAAAGCTCGTAAGAAAAATCATCCACACACCCATCCAGCCCGGATGCACAACAGCCACCGCCACAAGCACGATATTCACCAGGCAGTAGATACCCATGAGCCGCGCTGGCTGCACAAACTTCATTAGTGCCGCAGATGCAAAACGACCTACACCAAACATCACCAGCGTTCCCGTAAGGAAGTAACCGGCCACCTTTTCGGTCTGCCCGCCATAATCCTCGACATACTGGATAAAATAACTCCACGTTCCTACCTGGGCGCCGACGTAGAAGAACTGCGCCACGACGCTCAGCACAAGGTGCCTGTTCTTGAGCACCTTCAGGATGCCGCTACCCTCGCTACTCTCCCCCGCATCATCGTCAACCAATACCGGAAATCGTGCGCGCCAGATAAGTAGTGCAAAAAAGAACGCGATAAACCCCAGCACAATATACGGCCGGACTACGCGCAGGGTCTCAAAATGCAAGTAAGCGTCATACTGTTGCAGCGCCTTCAGCTCGCGGATCCGGTCGGCTTTCAGCTCGATACCCGAGAAGATAAAGGTCGTTCCAATCAAAGCACCCGTGATCGATCCGAGAGGGTTGAAAGCCTGCGAGAAATTCAGCCGCCTCTCTGAGGTAGCCGCGGGTCCAGCCAGTGCGATAAAGGTGTTTGAGGCTGTCTCTAAAAACGCCAGCCCACTCGCCATGACAAACAACGCAAGTAGAAAATATCCGTACTGACCAATCATCGCAGCAGGCCAGAAAAGAAAGCTCCCGAGCCCAAACAGCAGCAGCCCTGTAATGAAGCCGGCTTTGTATCCTGCCTTGCGCATGTAAATAGCTGAAGGCAGCGCCAGTAAAAAGTAGCCCATATAAAACGCTGACTGCACCAGCCCGGCCTGCAGCCGCGTGATCGAGAACGACTTCATGAACTGTCGGATCAGCACGTCGTTCAGGTTGTTTGGCACGCCCCACAGAAAAAACAGGCTGGTGACCAATGCAAACGGAACCAGGTACCCTCGCGTGAACAAGGACTGCTGCAAGCTTGACTTCTCTACCGATTTACTCGGCAACTGGCCACCTATCATCGTGCCGCACCACCCTCTCGCGCTACGCCTGACTCAAGCCTTGCAAGTTATTGGTTCACGCCGCTTGCAAGAAACCCACCATCCACGGTAAGCACCTGGCCTGTCGTAAACGACGAGGCAGGTGACGCAAGATAAAGCGCCGAACTCACCAGCTCCTCGACCGCGCCAAAGCGTTTCATCGGGGTCCGCGCCAGGAGCTCGCGTCCGCGCTCAGTCTCGTCGAGCAGCTTCGCGTTGATATTCGTCCTGAAGATGCCGGGCGCGATCGCGTTCACCGTGATCCCATGCTTGGACCACTCTATGGCGAGCGACCTGGTAAGTGCACCGACGGCTGCCTTGCTTGCACCGTATGCTGCCACTTCAAACAGCGCCACATATGTTGTCAGCGAAGCAATGTTGATTATGCGTCCGTACCCACGCTCAAGCATGGGCTTGCCAAAGATCTGGCACCCGCGCAAAGTTCCAGTCAGGTTTGTTGAAAGGATCTGCTCCCAGGCCTCTTCCGGGAAATCTAAGGTCGGTGCACGCTTGATCATCCCAGCGCAGTTGATCAGGACATCTACCTTGCCAAACGCTTTGAGTACTCCGTCGCAGAGCGCCTGCAGCGACTCTCGCTGCAATACGTCTGAGGTCAGCCGCAAGCTGCGCCTGCCTCGCTCCTCAATAGCCTTCGCTACCTCGTCCACCTGCTCGGCGCGACGTGATGACGCCACCACATCCGCGCCTGCCTCCGCAAACCCGAGGGATAGCGCGCGTCCTATGCCAGTAGTGCCACCGACGACTACAGCCACTTGGCCCGACAGATCAAACAACGACTTCTGCACACAGACTCCTCATCAGCGCATACTTGGCGACACTGCACAGGCTGGGCTTGCCGCACCGCGGAAAAGCGACGCGGCGGCGCACCTTGAAGCATGCCGCTTAGTATAGCCAACCAGATTAAGGATCAGCCTGATCTCGACTCAGGGTCGGCCGGATCTCGCGCCGAAGAACCTCCCGCACCGTACTTAAAGAGGCAAGGCCGTGGTTTGACGCTCCTCTGGCACTCCCTTCAAACTAGAGCCAGAGAACAGTCCCCATGAGCCACGACAGCCAAGACGCACCGCAGCACATCCGTTGGGATGACATTCCGGTCGAGCCCATGAGTACCAGCATCGGCCGTCAGTTCCTGTACTCGGAAACCCTAATGCTCGCCCGCGTCCTGCTGGCCAAGGGCGCCCACGTGCCCATGCACCAGCACCCCAACGAGCAGTTTGCCTACGTCCTCTCAGGTGCGCTCGAGTTCCACATCGAGGACCGGATAGTGGTCGTTCGCGCAGGCGAGGTTCTAACCATCCCCCCGAACGTGCCGCATGAGGCTTTCGCTCTAGAGGACACCGTCGACCTCGACATCTTCAATCCGCCGCGCCAGGACTGGATCGCAGGCAACGATGCCTACCTCCGCAGCGATGGCCCCACGTCTGAACCAGAACCCGCTTTGCAGATCGATCCACTTCCATGGACCTAGCCCTCCAGGGCAAGCGTGTCCTGGTCGCTGCCGCAAGCGATGGGATCGCCTTCTCGGCAGCCATGAAGTTTGTCGCCGAGGGCGCGCACGTCGCGATTTGCTCCCGCGATCCTGCGAAGCTCGCCCGTGCCGCCAACTCCCTGCGTGCCCTGGCCGGCGCCTCTTGCGGGCACTTACCAGTCATCCTTGCGCGCCCCGTCGACGTGACCGACCAGCTGGCACTTACTGCCTTTCTGGCCTCGGTCGAAGCCGAGCTTGGCGGCATCGATATTTGCGTGGCGAACGCCGGAGGACCCCCGGCGCGCATGTTTCTCGAGACCACCACCGATGAGTGGCAACGCGCCTTTGAGCTCAACCTGCTCAGCACCATCACCCTGTGCCAAGCCGTGCTGCCGGGCATGCAGCAGCGCCGCTGGGGACGCATCGTTGCCATCACCTCGGTCTCAACCCGCCAGCCCGTCTCTGACCTGATCTACTCCAACACCATTCGCGCTGGTGCGCTCGGCTTGCTCAAGAGCCTCGCAAATGAGTTTGGACCGTACGGTATCACCGTCAACAACGTCGCTCCCGGTTACACGTTGACGGACCGTATGCAGCAGTTGGTCGCCAAGCGCTCCGCTGCCGCTGGCCTCTCGCCAGAAAAGTACGTTGCCACCCTGGCCGCTGACGTGCCACTCCGCCGCGCGGGCACTGCCGATGAGGTCGCCGACGCCATCCTCTTCCTTGCCTCTGACCGAGCCTCCTACATCACTGGCCAAACGCTCCTGGTCGATGGCGGGCTCTACCGCGGCCTGTGATCAGCCTGCAGCGTGTGGCAGCTACACTGCATCCGCTCCCAAATGAAAGCGGGCGCTCCCGCCTGCCTGTGCAAGCTGGATGCGCCCTGCTTTCCGTGTCTACTTATCGACCTGCCGGCCCCCTTGCGAAGCCATTACGGCAGGCGAGCCTATCTCCCGTAGCCCCTCTGGTATCCGCGCACAAACGCCTCCCGGTAGACGTGCTTGAACTCGTCGCGGCTCACTCCGGGTGGCGGGTCAGGAATGTGCTTGAACTCGTCCAGGTGCGTTGGCCTGTAGCTATGCCCGGTCG